>NZ_DCLI01000006.1:18476-56152 GCF_002320975.1 Clostridium sp. UBA1652 | reverse complement strand
TTCTTAACTTAATGACATTGGATAGAATCTCTCTTTTTTATATGGTGCAGATGGCGGGACTTGAACCCGCACGAGAGTACACTCGCTACCCCCTCAAGATAGTGCGTCTGCCATTCCGCCACATCTGCTTATTTTTACTACATTTAATATCATAATGCCATATCACTGTTTTGTCAATGTTTTAGCATTTCTAAAGAGTTTTCTAGTTATTTTTAAAACTATACCATCTGTTAAAACCATCTATTTGTTACTTGTATTCTTTTAATCATCTAGCCCATTTGAACTTAAAAAAATTAATGCGTTTAAATTATCATAAGAATATATATCCATAGTTTTTTCTTCACCAAAAGCTCCGTATACCGGACTTGTACTATTTTTTATTTGAAATTCTTTCATACGTTTTTTAATGTTCTCAGCTTCATTAAATCTACCATCGTTCTCAAATAACTCACCTATAAAAGAATATATGGACGTAGATTCTATATCACTTAATTTTTCTCCTTTAGATGAATATTTTATGTATATTTTTTTATCCTTATTAAATTCATTCCATAGCCAATCAAGTTCTGGAGTTATATCAATATTAGCAGATTGTAAATACTTTAACGCTATAAGTGAATATACCAATTCTGTTTCTGTCTCATTAGAATATTTTCCTGAATTAGGTCTATAGCTTTTTTAAACAAAGGTAATCCTTTAGTTATCTGAGCATTTTTTATAAAATCTAAGGAATTAGCGTATATCTTATCCCACTTTTTATTGCTCTCTTTTAGATAATTCATGGTTGTTAAATCTAGATAACAAATAGTAACATCCTGTCCTATTGAACTCCCATCATTAAAATCAAATATGTATCCATTGTCCTCAACATTTTTTAATAGGTGCTGAGAAATACTTGCTGCTAGGTGTTTATATTTATTTTCCTGCCATCTGTCAGATCCATATATAAGTGCTTTTATTATTCTTAGGTCATCAATGGTTGAAGAACCTTTAGAAATTTCATTATCGTCATATCTCCAAGCCACCAAACCCTTAGAGGTTAGTAATCTATCTTTAATAATTCCATAACTCTCATCAAAAGCATCTTTATCATTAGCACCTACGGCATATAACATCCATAATCCGTGAGACTCAGATAGTACGCTATGACCTTTAGTTGTTTCTTTATCATTAGGTTTTTCTAAATAAGTAGTGTATATACCATAATCCTTTTTACTTAGGTTATTGCTTATAAAATCATGTAAATTTTTTTCTTCTTCCGCTTTTTCTTTTTCGCTCCAACTTATTCCTGTATTTATAGTAAAGGTATATGGCTTAATAAAAATAAACCATATACCAAATAATACAAGATTAAGTAATAACACCACTGCGATTGTTACTTTAACCTTCATTTTTTTTCCCTATGCCCCCATATAAAAATTTATAGATATTGTAATTTACTTTAACCTTCTTTATATATTTATCTGTTTCTCCAAAAGGGATATTGTGAAGATTAACCCCATCCTTTGAAACCTCTGAATTATCAAGCCACTTATTAACGTTTCCCCGTCCAGCATTGTAGGCAGCAAGTACTAAGTCAATATCATTAAATTCTGTTCTTAAGTTGTCTAAATACCAGCAACCCATCTCTATATTAGTATCAGCATCAAATAAATCACTGTACTTAAAATCTGTTTTTTTCATCTCTCCTACAATCCATGTCGCCGTTGGCTCTGTCATCTGCATAAGTCCATATGCTTGTTTATGAGATACTACATCCTTCTGAAAGTTACTTTCTGTTTTTATTATAGCCATTACTAAATATGGATCTAGATTATATTCCTCAGAATACTCAACTATGGTTTCTTTATACTTTAAAGGATACACAATTTTAAGTATACATTCTCTAAAAAATACAAGAAATATGATTATACACAAAATTATTATTATTCTTTTTTTTGCTTTCATTCTTCACTCCTTAGAAATTATTTATAAAGGTTTAGTATCCCTATTAAATCTCTAACTTGAACTTCTGTACTTAAAATGTCTTTGGAATTGTCAATTATTATATTTGCATATTCCTTCTTTTTTTCTAAACTAAGCTGGGCATTTATTCGTTGAAGAGCCTCTCCTGTCCCCAGTCTATCTCTATCTTTAATCCTTGAAAGCTGTGTATTGTGATCAGCCCAAACAACAATAACTAAATCCATGACTTCATGTAAATTATTTTCTATTAACGTTGGAGCATCTAATATCACAATCTTAGCCTTTTTATCTTCTAATTTTTTGAAAGCCTCATCTATTTCCTTAATTATATAAGGCATTATCAGATCTTCATATCTAGTTCTAAGTCTTGGAAATCGAAAAATGTGATTACCGAATTCTTTTCTTCTAAACTCACCTTTCCAGTCAAAAAAACCTTCTCCAAACTCTTTTCTAATTCTTTTTAATATATCTGGGTATTTATCTAATACCTCTCTAGATATTACATCTGCATCAATTATAGGAAATCCAGCATCTTTAAGAAATTTACTAACAGTGCTTTTTCCCGTTCCAATTCCACCTGTTAATCCAACCTTTAACATACTATTACCCCCTATTTTGCATCATACCAAGTGTCACCTATATTTACATCAACTTCAAGAGGAACATTTAATTCTAATACATGCTCCATTTCATTTTTAACTAATTCCTTAACTTCTTCTAGTTCATCTGGCTTAACATTTAATATAAGTTCATCATGAACCTGAAGTATAAGTTTACTCTTAAGTCCATTTTCTTTAAGTTTTTCATAAACTCTTATCATAGCTATTTTTATAATATCAGCAGCACTTCCTTGTATAGGAGCATTCATTGCTAATCTTTCCCCTAAGGCTTTTAATATTTTATTAGAAGATAGTATTTCTGGTATAAACCTTCTACGGTTTAAAATTGTTAATACATATCCAAACTCTTTAGCTTTTTCCGTTACCTCATGAAGAAATCCCTGTATCTTAGGATATCTATCAAAATATATCTGCATATACTCTGCAGCTTCTTTTTTAGTAATCCCTAAATCTTGAGATAAAGAAAAATCTGAAATTCCGTATACTATTCCAAAGTTAACAGCTTTAGCTCTTCCTCTCATAAGCTTAGTTACCTCATCTAATGGAACTTTAAAAACTTCTGAAGCAGTTTTAGTATGAATATCTATATTTTCTCTAAACGCATGAAGCATATTTTCATCTTCTGCCATGTGTGCTAAAACTCTTAACTCTATTTGAGAATAGTCAGCTGATATAAGAACATCTTCCTTCTCTTTAGGAATAAATACTTTTCTTATAGCTCTACCCATTTCATATTTAATAGGAATGTTTTGTAAATTAGGTTCTGTTGAACTTAATCTTCCTGTTGTTGTAACTGTCTGATTAAAGCTTGAATGTATTCCTCCATCTTCATCAATAACAGCTTTTAACCCTTCAATATAAGTTGAGTATATCTTTGTTATTTGTCTATAATAAGTTATTTCTTTTATAATTGGGTGTTTATCTACTAATTTTTCTAAAACCTCTGCATTAGTTGAATATCCAGTTTTTGTTTTCTTAACTGGAGGAAGGTCAAGTTTTTCAAATAGTATTTTGCCTAACTGCTTTGGCGAATTTATATTAAACTCCTCACCTGCTAGCTCATAGATTTTATTTCCTTTTTCATCTATTTCTTTTTTAAATGAAACTGACAATTCTTCTAACATTTTTTTATTTATATTAAAACCTTCCGCTTCCATAGAAGATAATACATTTGCAAGTGGTAACTCAACATTATAGTAAAGATCCTCCATTTCATCTTCTTTTAGCTTCTCTCTTAACATATCAACTAGATTTTTAAGATTATAAGCCTCAAAAACCCTCTCTTCTTCACCCTCTGCGTTAATTCCTTTATTTAAGTATTTTTCTAAAAGGCTTTCTAATGGATATTTACCCTTTGATGAATCTATTATATAAGCTGCTAACTCAACATCAAATTCTATGCCTTTAGGTTCAACATTAAATTTTCTTAAGACAGTTAAAGTATTTTTTATTCTATAGGAATATTTTTTTATTTGTTCATTTTCAAAAAGAAGTTTAAGTGCTTTAATATATTCTTCTGAATTTTCAATCTCCATCTTTAAACATTCTATAATAAAAATTTCATTGTTAGAACTTAAGTAAAGCCTATTTATATTAATTTTTGAAAAAACATTCTCTTCTATAAGTTCAGATATTATATAAACATCTTTTGATATTTTATCCATTAAGTTTTTAAAATCTGATATTGTGGTTATAGTTTGAGAATTAATATCCTCTTTTTCTTCTAATATATTCTCTTCTTGAAATCTACCTAAAAGAGACTTCATTTCGAGCTTAATTAGTAATTCTCTAACTTTTCTCTTATCTATATTTTCATTATGAAGAGCTTCATCCCAAGAAAATTCTATAGGTACATCCCTCATAATAGTTGCAAGCTTTTTACTGAAAATTGCCTGTTCACTGTAAGTTTCTAAATTATCTTTTATTTTTTTACCTGAAATATCAGCTATGTTGTTTAATACACCTTCTACACTTCCATAGGTCTGAATTAATTTGTAAGCTGTTTTTTCCCCTATTCCAGGAACCCCTGGTATATTATCCGACTTATCGCCCATAAGTCCTTTTACATCTATAAATTCTAGAGGTGTAACTCCAAAATCATCCTGCATTCTTTGTCTATTATAAACTTCCTTTTCAGATACACCTTTTTTAGTAATTATTATATTTGTGGTATCCGATGCTAATTGAAGCGCATCCTTGTCTCCAGTTAAAACATATACTTCTATATTGTTTTCTTCTGCCTTTTTAGATAAGGTACCTAAAAGGTCATCTGCTTCAAACCCATCTAATTCAAATATAGGTATACCTAAATAGCTAAGTAGCTCCTTAGTTAAAGGAAACTGTTCTGCGAGCTCTGGCGGCATTTTTTTTCTTCCTGCCTTATACTCCGCATACTCATTATGCCTAAAAGTTGGTGCTTTTTTATCAAATGTTGCTATTATATAATCTGGGACTATTTCATCCTGTATCTTCAAAATCATATTAGTAAACCCATATATGGCATTAGTATGGAGGCCATCGCTATTAGTAAGTGGTGGCAATGCATAAAACGCTCTATTCATAAGTGAATTACTATCTATAAGTAAAATCTTCTTCATTTTTTCCTCCAAATAAATCATAATAAGCTAATTATACTATTTTTAGCTAAAAACTTCATCTATCAGTATTATTAATTTTAACATATAAAGGTTAAAATATGCTTACAGCTTGAAATATAAGGCAAGATTTGAGAAAATAATACTGAAGGAGTGATAATAAATGGAAAAATTATTGCAAAAATATGCTTCTCTCGCTGTAGGGACAGGAGTAAATATACAAAAAGACGATTACTTGGTTATAAACTCTCCAATAGAATGTGCTGACTTTGCTAGAAAAATGGCTGAAGAAGCTTACAAAAAAGGTGCTAAAGAAGTTACTATTCATTGGGCAGATGAAAAATTCACAAAAATAAATTTAACTTATGCTTCATTAGAAACTTTAGAAGAGGTTCCTGATTGGAAAGTGCAATCAAAACTTTATTATGCAAAAAAAGGAGCTGCCTTCATTAGCATCTCTGCATCCGACCCTGAAAACCTTAAGGGTGTTGATACAGAAAAAATATCAACAGCTCAAAAAGCTATGCAATTAGCTAACAAGGATTTTTCTGAGCTTTTAATGTCAAATAAATGTCCTTGGTGTGTCGTTTCAATTCCAACTGAAGGCTGGGCTAAAAAAGTCTTTAATGATTTATCTACTGAAGATGCAGTTGCAAAACTTTGGGAAACTATATTTAATATAGTTAGAATTGATACAGAAAATCCAAATGAGGCTTGGAAAGCTCATATAGATAATTTGCAAGAGAAAAGTAAATTCTTAAATGACAATAATTTTAAAGAGTTACATTACACAAACTCCAAAGGAACAGACCTTAGAGTACAATTACCTGAAAGACATATTTGGGTTGGAGGTGGAGAAACCTGTGCTGATGGCAGATATTTTGTTGCAAATATGCCAACTGAAGAAGTATTCACTCTACCTTTAAAAACTGGGGTCAATGGAACTGTATTTTCTTCAAAACCACTTAATTATGGTGGTAATTTAATTGATAACTTCTCATTAACATTTAAAGATGGAAAAGTTGTTGATTTTTCAGCTGAAGAAGGTTACGATACTTTAAAACATTTAATAGAAACAGATGAAGGATCTCACTACTTAGGTGAGGTTGCATTAGTTCCACATGATTCACCTATATCTAATTCAAATATAATATTCTTTAATACATTATATGATGAAAATGCTTCCTGTCATTTTGCTATTGGTAAGGCATATCCTTGCTTTGATGATGGCGATAAAATTACAAATGAAGAAGCTGTTAAAAGAGGGGCAAATGACTCTTTAACTCATGTTGATTTTATGATAGGTACAGATGATTTAAATATAGTTGGTTATACTTATACTAACGAAAAAATCCAAGTATTTAAGGATGGAAATTGGGCTTTTTAATCAGAAAATTTTCTGGAAACTCTTTTTTATAGGGGTTTCCTTTTTTCATTTTGTATCACATTATGGATTTTTTGAGTAAACTAATAGTGTATTAATTTACTGGAGATAAGAATGTGGGAAGAACTTACAAAGGAATTAGATAAATTATCCCCAAAGGAAATGTCTGCTCAATATCATTTTTTAGGTGAAGGTATCGCAAGAAGAGTTTATGCTCTTGATGACGAATATGTAATTAAAATTTCCAAGGGTATAGATGGCTTTTATCAAAATTCTGTAGAAAATTATGTTTTTCAAAATGCTTCAAGTAATCTGAAAACTATATTATGCCCAATAGAATACTTTACTCCAAAACATATAGTTATGAGGAGAGCTACACCTATGTCTTTTTTTACTAAAACAAAATATATAAACATTAGTAATTTTACAGGATACTCACATATTAAAGATTATCTTGATACTTTAACAGATAAATTCTATCTTTTAGAGGAAGATTTATATTCCCCTACCTCATGGGGATTCCTTGATAATAGCTTACGTTTAATTGATTATGGTTGTACTAGTAATTATGGTGATTATTATTATGATTTTGTCTTTACCTTAGATAAGCTTGATAACTTTTGGTAAAAAAGAGGATTTTAAACATCCTCTTATATTCCCAAAGGTATTTTTCCTGATAAAAGAGGTTCACCACTTCTTTGTACATCTGGAAAATTATTTATATATTTTAATCCAAGTTCATATCCACGTCCCCAATATTCATCTGATATATCAATTTTTTTCCTTTCGATAACTTCCATATCCTCAGATAAAAAATCCGCTATATTAGGTGTAAACCCTACCCATAATCCTTTTGGATTCTCACCTGGCATAATATCGTTGTCATATTCATTTCCATTTTTATAAGTATTTAATGAAAGTAGTTTTGATCCAATAGTAAGTTTGTATTCATTAATTAAATCTTTCGGAAAAGCTAAAATAGCTACACAATCTAAGTCATCCGAGTAAGCTGCTACTAAAAATGGATTTAATGAAACAACTATGGCTGGCTGGGGAAATCCACTTTTTATAATTTTTTTAAGCGTTTTTATTCTATACTTATTATATATTCCTTTATAAAAAGGTTTGTCTTTAAACAAATCTTCTCTTAATATTTGTAGTTTTCTCATGGATAAATTTATATCCATATTTATATCTCCATAATAATAATTTTTGTAACTCATCCATCTTCCTCCTACACATATAGGTTCTCTTAAATATATCTTATCACACTTTACATATTTTGGAAATAAATTGTAATTTTAATCAACTATTTCCTTAGAATAATTTCAATTTGTTTTTCTTATAATAAATTTAATGTCTTTGATGAGGTGAATGTTATGAATAATAAAGTGTATGCTAAAGATATACATATTTCTAAATCAATTATTAAATCAACTTTTATGATAATTAGAAAACTATATAAGGATGGTAAAAAAGATATTATTATTTTAGGAGATAGTTCTGGAGATTTTAAAGCATCTATAGTTGCGAATACAAGTTTAGAATTAGGAATGGTTTTGAAAGTTAAAGGAAAATATACTTCTCTTTTCGAAGTTTCAGAATATGAAATTGAAAAAGATCCAGATTTAGATATATTTTTGCCTAAATATAATGGTGATATATCTAATCTTTTAGATGAGATTGAGAAAATTTCTTTAGAAGAATTTAAAAGCAAAGATGTTTTAGCTTTAAATGAATTTTTCTTTAAGGATCAGGAATTTTTAGATATGTTTAAATCAGGCATAGGTGGAGTCTCTCAACATCATAACTATCGTGGTGGCCTTGCAGAACATACTTTAGGGGTTATGAAACTAACTAAACATCTTGCATATAGCTATAGAATAAGGCGTAAAGAAATTGCTATATTAGGGGCTAAGCTTCACGATATTGGTAAAATATATGAATTTTATCATGATTCTCCCTTTAGATATAGTTTAAGAGGAGAAATGGAAGGACATATAGTTATAGGCACTCAAATGGTTGAAAAGGCCTTTAACGAACAACCTACTCTTTATACTGAGGAATTTAAAGCAAGAATAAAAGCCTGCATAGTCCAACATCATGGAAAATTAGAGTATGGTTCACCTAGGGAACCTAAAACAGAAGAAGCCTTGATTTTAAGTATTGCTGATAACATAGATGCTACCATGAATAAGGTTCAGCAGATTAGAGATATTACTCCCGAAGGTAGTTGGTCAGAGTATGATAAAAGAATTAACAGCAAATTGTTTTTATAGAAATAAGGTATTCCTCACAAGTTTAGGAATACCTTTTAAAAAGTCTCACAGTTTTTTAAAGAACTTTATTACTGCTGTCATGAAAAGTCCTGCCACTAAAAATAATTGTAAAAACTTTTTAACCTCTAAATTGGTGGTAAAAATGGAACCAATTAAAATTCCTATAAAAAGAATAATCATTAGAATAAATCTAAAAGTTTTAATGATTATCACCTACCTAAAAGAAATACTATAGTAAATCTTTAATATTTTATTCCTTATTACAATATATTCAACTGCTTCTAAATTCTCCCCATAATTCAAAAGAGATTTAATAAATCTAAAACTTTAAACCTCGCAAAAATGAACTTCTTAATGAATTTTTCATTTTAACTATGGATTTTTTTGAATTTATATCATATACTAGTTATGGATAGTGAAGTGTTTCATTTATCTACATAAATATAGTATATATATTTAATTTTATATATACAGCTTTAAATGGAAAATTTTAATATTTTCCTATATTATTCGATACTATTCATTTCATTTCGGCACAAAATGAAATATTAGTATATAGATTTACCCTTCATCATTTAGAAAGGCTTGTTTACCCCAAGCCTTTCTTATATTTTGCCCAAAATTTCTTTTTTAGGTTATAACTCCTTATGATATTTTCTTAATATTTATTAATACTAATAAAGAATGAAATAAGGAGGTGTAGCTATGAAAAATGATAATAAAAGAACTTTTACTAAAGAAAATGCTTTAAGAAATGGAACTAAAACTCAAGATCAATGGTCTAAAAATCAAATTTCTCAGACTATAGAGGAGCCTGGCAAAAATGACAGTTATGTTGAAGCTAAAAAAAGAGGTTTTTAATTCCTTAACTTACCAGAATATAAAAACCAATTTAGGTTAATATAATATCAAGGAACAAATAGTGATTAAGCCAATACTTAAATAATTCTTTTAGATTTATTTAATCTTGCTAGAATTAAGTATAAATTTATACTTAATTCTAGTGAATTCTATATGGTTAGGAAAAGTGTTTTTGTAGTCGGAAACTAAAACTTCTTATTATACTAATATTCCAACTTATCATATAGGGTTTAGCTAACATCATATAAGGTGTTGTAATGATATTATATAGCCGTAAGGTTATATAAGGTTGTGTAGATATTTTATATGGTGGAACGACTCATTGTTATAGGTAGTGATTTATTTGTATTTAGTCGAAAGATTATCTATGTATAATAAATTATTTATAATGGTGTTAGTTTAATCCTATTTGTTCTTTTTCTATTAAATTAAAAGAAGGTGTAAACATTGAGAAAATCAAATAAAGTTAAAGATAGTGATAGTTTTAAAACTGTATATAAAGAAAAAATTCATGATGAAAAAGGCACCTACATAAGTGAAGTTCAAGAATTCAATAAACCTGAAGATTATGATGAAGCATTTAAACAATATTATCCTAATGATAAAGAAATTTAAAAAATAAAGTTGTTGCAAATCATTGAAAAATAAATTTGCAACAACTTTTTTCTATTAATCTTGTAATAAAAATTCTGTAAAATTTTTATTAAACTCCTCTAACTCATCATAAAAGATACCATGTCCACTATTTTCGAAAGTATATAAAACTGAATTATTTATGCCCTTCTTCATTTCTAACGCAAGTTCGTAAGGGCAAACCTTGTCTTTTTTTCCATGAAAAATTCCAGTTGGAACATCTATGTTTTTTAAATCATTCCTTAAATCTTCGTCTCTTAAGGATACAGCTGTTTTTATTGTTGAATAGTTCTCCCCCTCTAGACCAAGACCATTAAACCAAGCTCTAAAATTAGGAGTAACTTCTGTATTAAAAAATATTTTTCCAAACTCACTTATCATTTCAGGTCTATTTTCATAAGTGTCTAAAATTAACTTATTTACTTCCTCTATACTTTTCCCATAAGGATAGTCTTCTCTTTTCGTAAACACAGGAGCCGCTGCTGATAATAAAGCCAGTTTTTTTACTCTGCTTTTTTTATATCTAGATAGATATCTTATTGCTATAGCCCCTCCCATTGAAAATCCTACTAAGGTTATATTTCTAAGGTTCAACTCTTCTATAACAAATCTAATATCATCAGCTAATCTATTATAACAATATCCATGCCAAGGTTTATCAGAGTTTCCGAAACCTCTTAAGTCTATAGCAACACATCTAAAATTATAATTAGGTAGAAAATTTAATTGATACTCAAACATCTTATGATTTACTGGCCATCCATGAATAAAAACTATAGCATCTTCATACCCTGGATTCAAGTCTTTGACATATAATTTCACTCTATCTTCAACTTCCACAAAATGCATTGTTATAGCTCTCCTAAGTATTTATATTCATATATACTTTATGTAATAAATAGATAAATTAGACCAATTTATCTATTTAATCCTATACCAATATTTATATATTTCTTTAAAACCAATTTTCTTATATAGATTGATTGCGGAGATATTGTTATCTACTACCTGCAAATAAGCCTTTTCTCCTCCATTATCTTTCGCTTTTCTAAGAGTAGCTTTTATTAATTTTTCTCCTAATCCTTTATTTCTATGATCTTCATCAACAATTACATCAAAAATACCTACGTGATTTCTTTCTAAAACACCTAATGTGCATCCAACAACTTTATCTTCATCTAATATTGAAACAAAAAATTTCTCAGAAATTATATTGTTAAACATTTTTTCTATAGTATTTTTATTTTCTTCACTTAACTTATTTAACTTACAGAATGCCTCTAACCATCCCCCATTAAAATCATCTTCTATTTTTATGTTATGAGAAACTTCAAAGTCACTCTCTTCTATATCAAGAGTCTGAAATCTAGTAATATCTTTTACTAAATAACCCTTTGATTCTAGTATTTTATCTAGGTTATTAGGAAAAATCTTGGGTGTTATCTTAAAAACAATAGGTATATTTTTCTCCTTAAAGATTTTTTCACATTCTTCTATTTTATTGTGTATATTTTCATTAGAAAAATATACAGGATTTATGGAATTAGCCCTTTTTGTGTATCCATTCGCAAATCTTAAAATCCAACCATCATATAAAATGGTTTGTATCGCTGGCCAAGCATTCATTGATAACTCTTCTAAATATAACATTTTACACCTCTACTCTTTCCTTTTCTACTGCCATTGTCCATCTATCTATATTTTCAAATCCCAATCTGTGATAAATATTACCTGCTTTAGGGTTATCATAAAATAAACATAAGCTTTTTCCATCTTTTAATAAATCGTCACATAAACTAGATAAACATTTTGTAACATGTCCTTTTTTTCTATCCTCTTTTTTACATGCTACTCCAACTATCATAGCTGCTTTAGTACATTCAGCTGTACTTTGAGTAACCGCACATATTTCATCTTTTTCATTTTTCGAATAATATATTCTTGAAGTTTTGCTTCTTATATTTTCTGAAATTCGCTCTGGAGAATTTGTACTTACCGTATCAAACTCATCAATTGATAGTAATAAATCATAAACTTCCTTGGCATCTTTTTCTGTTGCTATAAAAACATTATTTTTATTATCACTTAATTTTTCCCTATTCTTTAACTCACAAAAGTTCATATATTTTACTTTAGGATCTTTTAAAATATCTATAAACTTAACTACTATAGACTCTTTTCCTGAGATAATTTTACAACCATTAAAAGAATTTATTATTCTTTTAAATTCCTCAACATTGAAGTTTTTATCGTTAAAATAAGGAACAAAGCTTTCATGATATCTTAAAAGAATACCTACTAAATCATTGTTTTCATTAAAAGAACCCCATAATTCTTGAAAATCTTCATCAAATCCATTATTCTCTATATCTCCAATTATAAATAAATTTATAGCAGGTTCATCACTTAGAAAGTTTAATGAAATCTGTCTATCTGATTCCTTTAGTTTTCTTATCATCCCATCTCCTCCAATGTTACAATTTTTTTCCTATTAGTATAGCTTAAGTTATTTTAATATAATTTTCAATAATAATTATCTATTTGTGTTATATATTTTCAAACTTTGATAAAATATAATTATAATACAAGTCAAATATAATATGGAGGAATCATTATGTATAAAAATGTAAAAGTAAAATTAAAAAAAGATGTAACAAGCACTGACTTTTGGAGAGCTACTTATCATAGCGATTCTAATCTTGGTATAAGACTTGTTCATAATTTTGATACCATGAAAAAAAACTATATGAAGGGCAAATTATATAAATATGGTTCTTTAGAGGTTGAAATACCTATGTCCTATTATAATAAACAAAATGAAACTATAGATTTTGATACTATAGAATATGGCTATATTAAAGATGGAAAAAATATATGGGATATTGATGAATTAATTTAAATCCTAGAAATCTAAAAAGGAACAAATATTCTTAAGTTCTATTTGTTCCTTTTTATGATTTTTACATAGAATCTCGCTCTTTAGGTAGCCTAATAAATAGATTTTTAAGATAATACTCTCTACTATTACCTTCTAAAATTTCCTCTTCAGGACTACTTCTTATTGCCTCAAAAGCCATTCTAAAATCTAACATTCCATATCCCCAATTAGGGTTTGGATAAATATCACCCGGTCTTTTATTGGTTCCTCTTATTAAATAGGTTTTAACCTTTGAAGCATACATATTTGGATCATTATTATTTACTATTCCCCACTGAAGTACTAATGCACTACATCCTGCCGTTATTGCTCCAGCTACACTTGATCCAGATACAACTTGAGTTCCTCCACCAACAGAAGTAACTATTTGATTCACTCCCCCTGCTGCTATATCAGGTTTCACAATATTATTTCTTGTATATCCTTTACCCGAGGTTGGTACAATACTATTATTGTTTTGATTGTAATAACCTACGCTTATAGCTCTTTCAGATGTTGATGGTATTGTTAATGTAGTGTTGCTTGTCGGGTTAAGAAACGCTGTTCCTGGTGCTATTAACTCTCGTTGTAATAACCAAGAGTCGTATCTACCTACTGTAATTAATTCACCTATTAGAATAAATTGCCATATACCTTCTTTAATGTTTTCTGCAAAAATAACTATTTTCTGATCTCCAGTAATTTCTTCTGGTATTAAAAATGATATATACATCCTAGTTTTTTCGTATACAAAGTTTATATCAGCATCTTCCTTAAATTTAGGGACTATTTTTTTTATAATCTCTCCTGTAGGTGATATTATTGAAAGCGAAACCTTATCAGGTTTTGTCACCCATATCTCAAATCTAATATCTTTTTGCCTTGGTCCTATTTTTAGCTCTATTGTTTTTGAATCCCCAACAAACTCTATCATTCCTGATGTATGGGTGTCTGTATTTCCTTGATTTCCTGTTGGTACTACAACTACTATTCCCTTACGATTTGATATCTCATCTATATATCTTTCTAAAAAAGTAGTTCCATTATGAGCTCCCGTATTTGTTCCTAAAGGAACATATATAACCATAGGTCTATTTAATTTCAAAGCTAACTCATACAAATATCTGACTGCAAAAAATACTCCAGTTCCTCTATAACTAGGAACATCTCCATATATGCCAATAAACTCCCTTCCCTTTTTACTACTCATTCTTGGCTTTACAACTGCTATATTACTTCCTGGTGATACTCCTTGAAGTTCTGGAATTGTACCTCTTCCTATAAGTATACTTGCCATATGAGTACCATGCCCAACTTCATCTTTAGACGGAACTATTGAGTATGGATCTCCTCCACTTGCTTTCAATTGTATTGCCCTATCTATTTCTTCTTTACTATATTCTACACCACCTACAAGTTCTGGATTTATTATAGATGGAACTATTGCTTGATCCCATATAGTCAGAATTTTAGAGGTTCCATCCTCATTAATAAACTGTTCATTTAAATAATCAATCCCTGTATCCACAAGTCCTATAACTACCCCTGTACCATCTAATGCAAAATTTGAGCTATTTATAAATGATGGAGCTTGAGAAGCTTCTACTGGTGATATATCACTTAAGGTATATGCTTCTACTGGATCATTATATATTATTTGTGGTATTGATTTTATAAAAGCATCTGAGTTTTCAATTGGAATTGCAATAGCTGCTCTTCTATTATCTAATATATACAACCCGGTATTAGGGTATTTTGCCATAGCACTTCTAATATCCCCTTGATACTCAATTAATACCCCTCTATGGGTATCTTGGTTAAAATAATTTATGTTTTGAATGTTTACTAGCTCTCTATTTTCGTAAACCAGCCCTCTTATATTATCAAAAACACCCTTCATATTTAACATCCCATAACCCCATTCAGGATTTGGATATATATCTCCAGGTCTTTTACTAGTTCCCCTTATTAAGTATGTTTTAACTTTGGTTGCATACAAGGTTATATCATTTTGATCTACAATACCCCACTCCATTATTAAGGCACAGCATCCAGCTAAAACAGCTCCTGCCACACTAGAACCGGATACTAGCTTAGTTCCTTCATTAACATCTGTAGTTATCTGATTAATCCCTCCAGCTGCTATATCTGGTTTTATTAAATTTTTTCGTGTATATCCTCTACCAGATTCAGGTACTATAGAGTTATTATTTTGATTATAAAAAGCTACACTTATAGCTCCAGATGATGTTGATGGAGCAGTTAGAGTAATCTGTGGATCTGGATTAAGAAATCTAGTATCTTCAGCTAGTAATTCTTTTTGTAGTATCCACGAATCATATCTTCCAACTACAATTAACTCTCCAGTTAATTGAAACTTCCAAATACCAGGTTTCATTTTTCTACATACTATAGTTATTCTTTGATCTCCTGTGATTTCCTCTGGTATTGAATATTCAACAATCATATTAGTTTCTTCATAAACAAAGTTAACCTCTGTAAAACCTTTAAGTTTTGGTGGAACTCTTTGTATAACTTCTCCTGATGGTGAAGTTATTGATATCGAAACCTTATCTGGCTTTGATATCCATATTTCAAAACGTATATTTGACTGATTCCTTCCAACTCTTAGTTCTATAATACCAACATCTCCAACCCCTTTTATAAGACCGGATGTATGTGTGTTAGTATTTCCTTGATTTCCACTAGGTACTACTACTGTTATCCCATTATATGAAGATATCTCATCTATATATCTATCTGTAAATCCATCTCCGTTATGAGGTCCATTATTAGTACCAAGTGGAAGAAATATTACCATTGGCCTGTTTAATGATAATGAAAGCTCATATAAGTGTCTTATTGCCATAAAGAGTGTAGTACTTCTAAACACTGGCGCATTACCATATATTCCATAATAATCTTTAACTATATTCGATGCTTCCTTAAGTTTAACTATTGCTAAATCACATTTAGGTGCTACTCCTCTAAATACAGGTGTTGTCCCTTTTGCAGCTATTATTCCAGCCATATTTGTTCCATGACCAAGTTCATCTTTAGATGGAACTATTGCATAAGGATCTCTTCCATTAGCACTTTCATTTATTGCTCTATTTATTTGTTCTTGACTATATATAGTACCTTGAATTAATCCTGTGGTCTCTTGATTACTTTCTATAGTTTGATCCCAAATTGACAATATTCTACTAGTTCCATCATCATTCATAAATTCTTTATTTAAATAATCTATTCCCGTATCTATTATTCCTACTGTAACCCCTCTTCCATCTAAAGGTAGATATATGTTATTGTAAAACAAGTTTGCCCCGGAGGCTTCTATAGGAGAAATATCACAGAGTGTAAATACTGCTCCTGAATCTATAACAATTACTTCGGGAATAGATGAAATTATATCTATAGCTTTAACAAAAGACTCTTCTATAGCTATTATAGCTCTAGTATCATCTATTACATAAGCATAGGTATTAGGAAATCTTTTTACAGCCTCAACTATATCTCCATTGTACTCAACCAAATAATTCCTTCCTTTTTCCTCTAGAAATTTATTTTCTGATGGTTTTGGAGAAATTTCTCTATAACTTTTATTCTCTAGACTTCTTATATTGTCAAAAACCTTTTTCATATCAATAGTTCCATATCCCCACTCAGGATTAGGATATACATCTCCTGGCCTTTTATCTGTTCCTCTAACTAAATAAGTTTTCATCTTGGTTGCATACATTCCTGTATCATTACCCTTTACTATACCCCACTCCATTATAAGAGCCGCACATCCAGCTATAATTGCTGCTGCTACACTGGATCCGCTTACAAGAACATTTGTACCTTCAAGACCAGTAGTTAATGCATTTATTCCTCCTGCTGCAAGATCTGGTTTTATTCTTCCATCACTACTAAAGCCACGTCCTGAACTTTCTACTATGGTATCATAATTCTGATCATAATAACTTACAGAAATAGCTTCTAAAGATGTTGAAGGTAGTGTTAGTGTCGTATAGTGATTAGGCTTAATAAACATAGTCCTAGGTGCTAATAGCTCTTTTTGTAATAGCCACGCATTATATTGTCCTGTTGACACAAAATCTCCAATAAGTCTAAAAATCCAAATACCTTCTCTTATATTACGTGCAAGTATAACTATCTTTTCATCCCCAGTTTTTTCTTCTGGAATGAAGTAAGTTATTGACATCTGTGTCTTCTCATATATAAAGTTTATCTGTGTTGCTTCGTTGAGTTTAGGCGGTACTCTTTCTACGATTTCTCCTGAAGGTGAAACCACAGATAATGCAAATTTATCTGGCTTAGATACCCATATTTCTAATCTTATATCTTTTTGATTTTTATCAACTTGTAATTCAATATTATCTATTCCACCTTGATTTCGTATTACCCCAGATGTATGCGTAAAAGCTTCTCCTTCATTACCTGTCGGAACTACAAATGTTATTTCACGACTTTTAGAAATTCTATCTATATACCTCTCAGTTGATGAAAATCCATTATGAGCCCCCATGGTCGAGCCTAATGGCAGTAATATTATCATAGGTTTTGCTATATTTAAGCTTAATTCATATAAATAATTAATAGCTAAAATAATATCAATACTATAGAATACAGGTCTATTCCCGTATACTCCATAATAATCTCTAAGTCCTTGACTTCCCTCCTTTAATTTAACAATTGCAAACTCACATTTTGGAGCCACTCCTATAATATCTGGATTAACCCCTCTTGCCCCAACAATTCCAGCCATGCTTGTGCCATGACCTATTGTATCTCTTGACGGAACAACAGCATATGGATCTCTATCTTGCTTCATTTCCTCTATAGCTTTATTTATGTCTGCTCTTATAAATTCACTTCCTATTGGATGTCCTACTATTTTTCTTCCACCTTCTTCAGTTTGGTCAAAAATAGAAATAATTCTTGTATTCCCCGCCTCATTAATAAACTCTTCGTTTAAATAATCTATTCCTGTATCAATTATACCAACTACGACTTGTGATCCACTTAAAGATAAAAAATTGTTTTGTGCATTTGTATCTTGGAACATAATTGCCCCTGAAGCTTGAAGTGGAGAAATATCACACAATGTATATATTGCGCCTGGTGATACATAGGTTATCCTATTTCTTAAGGAAGCTATAGCATCATCAATTGACATTACCGTTGTTTGTATTAGTGCTCTCTCGTTATCTATAATTTGAACATTTACGCCATTAAGTTTGTTAGCCTCTCCAACTATATCTCCCTGATATTCAACTAAAGCATATTCTATATTTTGTCTAGACATTTCATTTAAATTTTCTCTTCCCCTTGATGCACCTAAAAGCCTTAATGAATCATAAGTACATATAGTACCATATCCCCAACTAGGATCTGGATAGACTATCTCTTTTCTTTCTCTTTTTGATCCTTTGGATAAATAATATTTGAGCCTATCTCCAAATAAAAACGGATCGTTTCCCCTTACAATTCCCCATTCTAGAAGCAGTGCACATATTCCTGCTACATGAGGTGCTGCCATTGAAGTTCCAGACTTAGTTTCAAAACTCCCTCCTGAAACCGTTGATAATATCTCATCACCTGGAGCAACAAGATCAGGTTTATTAAAAGATCCTACCTCAATTTTTCCTCTTCCTGAAAATGGTGAAATAGAATTAGTTAAGTAATTATAGCTACCAACAGATATTACACTTTGTACTGTTGCAGGTATACCTAAAGTGTTGTATACACTTGGATTTAGGAATTTCGTCTTTGTATTTAAAGCTTCTGATATAGGAAGCCATATGTTGTAAACCCCTCTATACTCATTTAATAACTGTAAGTTTATACTCCACTGACCACTTGGAACATAGTCTGCTGAAGGGACTATGCTTACAATTATTTCTCCATTTATGTCAAAAGGTTTAGGACCAGTATTATAAATAATACACCTATCCTTACCTATACTCATTTCTTTATATCCTTCATTTAAAACTATATTTCCTGTTCTTTCTCCTAGTGGATTTGTTATTTGTATAGATAATTCACTTAAAAGAGGCTTGTATAACTGTAAAGATACTGATGTTTCTGCTTCTGAAATACTTAATATAATATTATTAGTATTCTCTAATAATCCTTGAGTATGATGTGCAGCATCACCTTCATTTCCAGCAGCTACAACTATAGCTACCCTTTCAAGCTTGCATATAGTCTCTATATATTGTTCTAATAAACTAGTTCCATTATGTGCACCATCATTAGTGCTTAGACTTATATTTATAACACTTGGTCTATTTAATTCTTTTGCTCTATCTACAATAAACTTTATTCCTCTCATTATCTGTGTACTTAAGGCATAGTTTAAAAGTCCACCCCTTGCTGTTTTAACCATTATTATTGAACTTTTATAAGCAACTCCATAGTTAATCCTAGGAACTCTTCCACCTGCACAAGCTATTCCAGCAACATGTGTTCCATGATTTAAAGGATCTCTTACATTTACTACTGAATATGGATTTTGTGCTCTTATAGCTTCATTTATTTGTGAACTATTATATACTCTTCTATCCTCACCCAAATCATAAATATAATCTATTCTAGTATTTCCATTTTCATCTCTAAATGCAGGATGAGTATAATCTATTCCAGTATCTATAAATCCAACTATAACACCTTCACCTGAAAGTCCATAGCTTTCCCATGCACTTAAAACACAGCAAGCTCTATTACTATAATAGTCAGATGTAAATAACACCTTAGGAAGCTCAACATACTGAACTCCTTCAAGTTCTGATAATCTTCTAATATCTGATGCTTTAACAGTTACTATTCCAAAACCAAAACCTAAATTTTCAAACACTCCACCTATCTTTGCAGTTGAACTTACAATTTGCTCTAAATTATCTCCAAATAATACTATAACTTCAACATTCCCTTGGTTTATTTTTTCATTTTCTGATAGAGCAACCACTTTATATATTAACTGTCCCGGAACATTGTTTAACAAATTTAATCCACTATCAAACTTATTTGTTTCTATAATAAACACCTCTAAATCATTGCTATTTGACTTATAAAATTTCATTAGGGAAGTCTTACAAATAAACTTCCTACATAATATCCATCTCTATCTTTTCTTTTTCTATTTTCAGAATCTAGAAACCTAATATTATCGAATACCCCCTTTAAATTGAGCATCCCATACCCCCATTCCCTATTAGGATATGTATCACCTAACCTTTTTTCTGTTCCTCTTATTAAATAAGTTTTAAGTTTTGGTGAATATAAAGATGGGTCATTACCCTCAACTATACCCCATTCATATATTAGGCTACAACATCCTGCTGTAACTGCCGCCGCCACACTTGTACCAGTAATGGTTTGAGTTCCACCTCCTACAGATGTAACTAACGCATTTACCCCTCCTGCTGCTATATCAGGTTTTATCTTTCCATCTCTTGTATAACCTCTCCCAGATAACCCAACTACAGAGTTATTACTTTGATTATAAGCTGCCACTGTTATTGTTTGAGTGGCTGTTGATGGCGTTGACAATGTTACATATGGATTTGGTTTTAAAAACTTAGTTTCTGGTGCTAATAACTGCCTAGAAACTAAATAAGCATCATATCTTCCAGTTACAACCAATTCCCCTAAAAGTCTAAACTTCCATATACCTTCTTTAATATTTGTAGCTTTTATAATTATTCTCTCATCTCCTGTTTGCCTCTCTGGTAAAAGGTATTCAATAATCATCCTAGTACCTTCATACAAAAAACTAACCTCTGTCTGTCTATTAGGAATAGGAGGAACCCTTGATATTATTTCACCTGTTGGAGATACTATTGATAAAGTAAATTTGTCTGGATTTTTGACCCAAACCTCCATCCATATATTTCTTTGATTGTTGTCTATTTTCAATTCTATTTCTGATACATCGCCTACATTTTTTAATTCACCAGAAGCATGGTTTTCACCATCTCCTTGATTTCCTGTAGGGGTGACAAATGTTATTCCTCTAGTTGCAGAAATTTCATCCATAAACCTTTCAGTTGTACTTAACCCATCTTTAGGTCCAGTATTAGATCCTAATGGTATTAAAATCACCATTGGCATATTATATCTAACTGCCACTTCGTATAAATATCTCATTCCAAGTATCAACGCTACTGTAGTGTACACTGGGCTATCTCCAACAATTGCATACTCACTTTTCGTACGCTCGTCAGCTATAGCTAACTTAACTATTGCAAAATAACATTTAGGTGCAACGCCTATAATTTCTGGATTAACTCCTCTAGCTCCTGCAATACTTGCCATATAAGTACCATGTCCCTGATCATCTCTAAATGGGACTACTGAATATGGATCTAACCCTTGATTTTTTGCCTTTATTGCATTATTAATATCCTCACTTGAATAGTCTCTTCTGCCACCTTGATCTAGCATCGCTAATATCCTTGTAGTTCCATCTTCATTTTTAAATTCTTCATTTAAATAGTCTATTCCAGAATCTAAAATTCCTATAATAGTCCCCGTTCCATCTAATTGAAGATATGGACTTGTATGAAATAAGTCAGCTCCAGCAGCATTTCCAGGTGATGTCTCACAAGGAGAATATAATGCATTAAGCTCTACATTAGAAACATATACTCCAAGTCCTTTTATGACTTCTGTCAGGTTTCCCAAAACCACCAATACAGCACGACTTCTATCTACAATTATTAATCTTGCATTCGGGAATTTATTCATCTGACTTTCTATATTGCCTTGGTACTCAATCAAAATATAATTAGCATCATTCCAATTAAAATTGGGATCTAGAGCCTCTATACTTGGTAGCATTATTCATCACCTCTAAAACTTAGTAATACTATAAAATATTCATTTTTTTTAATTATTACTACAATAATAATTAAATTTATATTTTTATATTATTAAGAATAAAATTCAGAATTAATATTTTAGGTTATTAATTTTAGCTTTACTCTTAAATTTTATAATGTTATAATCTCAGTAATTATAGTAAATCAAGGAGGATTTATAGGATAAGATGTCAAGCATTATAACTTTAGATTTTTATAAAGAAAAACACCTTCCAGAACTACTAAAGTTCTGCCTTCCCCCAGAACAAGAAGTTTTTACCGCGCTTCCTAAAGATGTGCTTCATCTTTGCTTATCAGATAGACACAGGTTTCCTATTGTTGTATTACTCGATGATGTGGTTGTTGGTTTTTTTATTCTTCATTACGGTAGAGATATAATGGAATTTATACATAATCCTAATGCAATTTTATTACGTTCTTTTTCAATTAATTATAGGTTTCAAAAAAACGGATATGCAAAACAAACTTTAAAACTTATTCTTGAATTTATAAAAAATAACTTTTCAGGCATAAATCAACTAATCTTGGCTGTAAATGAAAAAAATATTCCTGCACAAAACCTATATTTACGTTGTGGATACACTGATACTTCAATAAAAAAAATAGGACCTAAGGGTCCTCAACTTATATTTCAACACTCTATTTAAAATAAGATGCTGAGCCTTTACTCAGCATCTTATTTTTTCTTAATTTATTTTAATGTTTAAATCTTCAGTTTTAAAAGAATTATACTTATCACATATGTAATTAAAGAAAGAACAACTGCTAAAATTAATATAGAAGTCATTAAAATGTTATATTTTATAATAATTACTTCAGATATTAAGTTTGAAAATCCTATTGCATTAAGTATAAGTAATAAGAGAAATATAACACCTAATCCCTTTGAAGCTCCTTTTACATCTGCCTTACTTAAGGATATATGAGAAGCTATACAAATTGATAGAAATAAAAATAAATAGAAATATGGATTTTTAAAGTTTTCTATAAGAAAAATATTTTTTAAAAAACTTTTATATGAAAGAAGTATCTTATAAAAAACTTCTTTATTTAATACTTCAAACTTTAATCCTTCTTCAAGTATTTCAATTAATTTAAAATAGGATGTAGGAATACTAAATCTCATTAAAGCTATAATTGATATAGTTCCTCCAAACATAGGTGCAATTCCTATAAAAAAGTTGCCTATCTCATGATATAAATTATTTTTTCTATAACTATGTTTTACATATCCCATGGTTCCATTTGCATCTGGTTTTTGAAAGAGTTTTATCTCAGTTATTTTATGACCAAAAAGTAAAGCTATTAATCCATGACTTAATTCATGGATAGGTACTCCTATAAAACCTGTAATCATAAGTGACTTACTTCCAAATCTTCTTTGCAAACTTTTAAGTGAATTATTTCTTAATACTCCTAAAATAAACCCTATTACAATTATAACTGCTGTCAAATATACTGTTTCTAATATTGTTTTTGTTATTACATCTATAATAATATTACTCATCAAATCACCTTTTAATTAATGCTCCATCCTATTTATAAATTAAGCCACTCTATTGCCTTTTTAATATAAGTATCCCAAAAATCCCATTCATGTCCTCCTGGTCCTTCTTCGTAAGTGGATGAAATTCCTTTTTCTTCTAGATACTTTTTAAATCTAACATTTGATTCATATAAAAAGTCCTCTGTTCCTATAGCTTGATATATTCCTGGAAGTTTAAAACCGTTTTTAGTCAGATTTTCTATAAGCGAATATATTTTATATGGATTAACCTTTTCAGGATTCTCTCCAAACATTGCCTTTAACTTAATAAAAGGAGGTTCCTTTGAAAAATCAACGCTTTCCAAAGCATCAACAGCTCCTGATAAACAAACAGCTGACGCAAACTTATCTGGATTTCTAAGTGCTATCATAAGTGCACCATATCCCCCCATTGATAAGCCACCAATAAAATTATCTTCCTTTTTATCTGACAAAGGGAATGTCATTCTAACAAATCTTGGAAGTTCCTCAGTAATAAATGTGTAGTAGTTATGCCCGTATTCTGTATCTACATAAAAGCTATTTTGAACTGAAGTCATTACTAATGCTAGATCTTTCTCTTCAGCATATCTTTCTACATTAGAGTGTCTAGTCCAGCAACTATAATCATCAAACATTCCATGTAACAAATATAAGGTTTTAAACTTTTTAAATTTATAAACTTCATCTAGAGTTTTCTCATATTTATTCATATCAAATAATGTTGGAATTACTACTCTTACATTTACTTTTGTATTTAGTACATATGAGTGAAAATTGCAATCTATCAATGCCATATTTAATACTTCCTTTCATATCATAAAATTAATTTATACCTATTATTATATCAGTAGCTGAATCTAAAACCCAAATTTTTCTTTTAAAGTTTCTATTAATAATCATTTTGCGACTCGTAATGAATATAGTATAAAATTGTAAGATAAACACCACCTTGATTTATTTCAAGGTGGTGTTTATTAGTTTAATAAATCAGCATTTTCAACATTTCTTATAGATAGATATGAAGCTATTATTCCTATAACACCCATAGCACTCGTAATTATTATTGATTCTTGAGCACCGTTGCCTAGTATGCTAAGTACTATAACTGATGTTACTATAGTAGCTACTGTACTCTTTTTCTTCATACCTACGAACATTGGGATTAAACTAATAAAAGAAAAGATTAAAGAAAAAATTAAAGTATTAACTAACCCTTTAGAAATTATCTCTAATGTCAATCTTTCGTCAAAAATATAAATAAATTTATTCATAATATATATACATATATTTACGAATATGCTAGATAAAAACATACTTAAAAAGGAAAAACTTAATATTAAAATCACTTTCGATACCATTATCTTCATCCTTTTTATTGGGTACATAAACATAATATTTATAGTTTTATTTGTATATTCGCTAATCATAACTCTAGATATTATTACAGCAGTAAAAACTAAAAATACTGCCCTTACCATTAACCCATCAAATTCAAACATAGTATTATAGTCATATATAGGTAAATCTCCTTCAGTTTTAGCTAGATAAACAGTAATCATTAATAATGCCACTAATATTATATTGGTTATAACTACTGATTTAACACTTATTTTTGCCTTTTTATATTCAAGCTTTATTAAATTAAGCACTTCTTTCACCATCCTTTAATAATTTTAAGAAATGATCTTCTAAAGAATTATTTTTTTTGTTTATTGCTTCTATATTAACATCATTTAGAATTAAAGCCTTTGATATCTCATTTTGGCTTAATCCTAAATCATATATTCTTATGAGTGTATTTTCTTCAACTCTTATATTGGTTATATTTAAGTTGTTTTCTAAAACAAAAGCAGCTTTAGAACAATCCTTAGTTACAATTTCTATATACTCACTCTTTTCCCCTCTAATCTCTTCCATAGAAACTTCTTCAACCAATCTTCCATTATTTATTACTGCAATAGTGTCTGCTATTTGTTCTATTTCACTTAAGATATGGCTTGAAATTAAAATAGTCATTCCATATTCTTTATTTAACATTCTAAGTAAATTTCTCATGTCCTTTATACCAATAGGATCAAGTCCATTAATAGGTTCATCTAATATTAATAACTCCGGTTTAGTTAATATAGCCCTTGCTATTCCTAACCTCTGTTTCATTCCTAATGAATAATCCTTAACTGCTTTATTTTCAATGTCCTTTAAATCTACTAAATCTAGTGCTTTATCAATAGCTTCTTTATTATGATATCCCATATACTCACAATGAAGTTCAAGATTATCTCTTCCAGTTACCTTGTCATAAAATACTGGGTACTCAATTATAGTTCCCATTCTTTTTAACACTTCATATGATGTGTTTGTGAGCTTTTCTCCGAAGATTTCTATTTCTCCTTCAGTTGGTTTAACTAAGTTAGTAATAAGCTTCATTATTGTAGTTTTTCCTGCTCCATTTGGTCCTAGAAATCCATATATCTCACCTTTTTTAATGTTCATATTAACATTTGAAACAACATTTTTGTCCTTAAATGTTTTTGTTAAGTTTGTAGTTTTTAATATATATTTCAATGCTCTCACTCCTTTTATTACCTTATCTCTAAGTTTATTCTAAATCTTCAACTTCTCTTTTTTATTAATCAAATCTTACAAAATACTTAAGTTTAAAAACCAAGATGCTATAATTTCATACATCTTGGTTTCATTTAATAGTCTATTCTTTTTAACTTAACTGTAAATGTTGTTGTTTTATAAGGTATACTTTTTAAAAATATTTCACCATTCATCTTTTCAACTAATCTTTTGGTTATTGTAAGACCTAGTCCACTGCCCTGAAAAATCCTATTTCTTGAGTCCTCTAATGTATACATTCTTTCAAAAACCCTATCTATTTTATCTTCTTCTATTCCTCTTCCTTTATCTATCACATGTATATAAATAGATTTCTCATTTTCTTCTATACTTAATCCTATAAATTTGCCATCTGTTCCATATTTAACAGAATTAGAAAGTAAATTATTTAAAATTCTATCAAGTGCTTCTTCATTTCCAAAGGCATATAAATCTTTTTCTGGAATATTAATATCTACCTCAAATCCTTTAGAATTTAATATATCATAAAAGTTCAGTATATTTTTTCTGCATACCTCATTTATATTTATTCTAGTCAGAGAAATATCCTTATCCCCTGATTCTAATTTAGCTAAATCAAAAAACTTATTTATTAAATCAATTACCTCAATAGTTTTGTCATGCACTTTCTCTAAAAGAACTTCTTTCTCATCATTATGCATATTTTTATCTAAATTTATAGTCTCTATATAACCTAAAACTACAGTAAGTGGAGTTTTTAAATCATGAGAAATATTTGAAAGCATTTTTCTCATAGAATCTTCTTTTTTTCTATATTCAGCTAAAATCTTTTGATTATTTTCTAAAAGTTTATTGATTTCTAATAATAAGTCTTTTAAAACCTTATCATCAGTTACAACCAGTACCTTCTCTTCGTTATTATCATTTACTATTTGTTTTAATTTTCTCTTTATATATACTAAGTTTTCATATCTAACTTTTTGCGAAAAATACTGATACAAGATAATACAGATTAATATAGCTATTACAATCCATAAAATAATAAGCAAATTAGTTTACCTCCAGCTTATACCCAATTCCCCACAAGGTTTTTATATATTCAGGCTTTGAAGGATCATCTTCAATCTTCTCTCTAAGTCTTCTCATGTGTACATTTATAACGTTTTCATCTCCATAATATTCTTCTTTCCATGCAAAACTGTAAATTTGAGCTTTTGTGAAAACTCTATTAGGATTCTTTACAAACAACTTTAATATATCAAATTCTTTTGATGTAAGTTGAATATTTTGTCCCTTTTTACTAACCAAAAAGCTATCTAAATCTATAGTTATATCTTTGATTTTAATTATATTGTCTTCTTTGTTAGTGGAATATTTAGTAGCTCTTCTAATAGCAGCCTTTATTCTTGCTGATATTTCTATCATTGAAAAAGGTTTAGCTATGTAGTCATCTGCCCCAAGCTCTAGTCCTACAGCCTTCTCCACATCACTACCTTTAGCTGACATTATTAATATAGGAACTGAACTTTTATTCCTTATTATTTTCATAGTATCAAGTCCATCTAGTTTAGGTAACATTAGGTCTAATATTATTAAATCAAAATCATCATTAAGAAATTTTACAACTCCTTCTTCTCCATCAAAAGCAGTTGTAACACTAAAACCATCTTTTATTAGATAATTTTTTACCATATCACTTATAGCTACATCATCTTCAATTATTAAAATATTATTATTCATCCTTATCATCTTCCTTAATTTTAGTTATAAAAGGTAAGTCAAAAAGAGAAATTCCTAATGAAAATATAATTGACACCGGTATGCTTGTACTTAATCTTAAACCCTTGGCTTTAGTAAAATAATATAGGATAAAATCCAAAATAACTATTAGGATAAAAAATACTATAAACTTAAATCCCCTATCTTTCATATTTTTAGAATCTAACTTTATTAATTTTAATATGGAGTCTACTAATAGATACAAATATACAATCACTAATAGAAAAATGTTTCCTACTACTAACCCTATAGTGAAATCTCCAACTATATTTTTAAAAACGATAACTAATGAAGCTATTGTCCAAATAAATAATACTGTTATCATTGCTAGTTTAATATGTATAGATTTTAAATTCTTCATTTTGCCTTCCTCACTTGCTTCTTTTATGTAAATTATACCACCTGCCCCTTCTGATTCCAATAAATAAAATAGGGTGTTTTACACATTTATAGTATACACCCTACGCTCTTAGAGTATTTTAATGAATCTACTGAAAAAATAGATTCTACAGTGGTATAGGTATTACTTTTCTTTTATCATAAGTAGCTATATATTTAAAATTTATTTCCTTAAGAAACTCATATACGTACTCTATCCCTTCCCCTACTCTATCAGCGCTATGTGCATCTGATCCAACAGTTATTATTTCTCCACCTAATTCTTTATATCTTTTAACTATATCTAGTTTAGGCATGAAATCATTGCGTGTTTTTAGTATAGATGTGTTAATTTCAATACCTTTTCCTTTTTCTATAACCTTTTTTAATAAATTATCTATTAAATCTAAATAATCTAAATAATTGTATCTAGAATATTTATTCCAAGCATATCGTTGAACTAAGTCCATATGGCCCAACACATCATATTCGCTTGTATTTGCAAGTTCATACATTTCTAAAAAATAGCTTTTGTACACTTCATCAATATCTTTTTCTTCTATATGATTAATTACACCTATATTATCTATTCTATGAAGGGAACCTATTATAAAATCTATAGGTTTTCCTTTTAAATAATCATCTATCTCTTTAATTCTTAAATGTCCTTCTCCTATTTCTAAGCCAAGTTTAATTTTTATATCATTATTTGTTGAATTATACTTTGAAATCTCTTGCTCATATCCCTCAAAGTCTAGGAATCCATAACTAACATTGCCTTCTATCATGCTTAAATGTTCTGTTAGACATATTTCTTTAATTTGTTTATCTTTTGCTTTTAAAATTATATTTTTAATATCCTCTTTAGAATCAAAAGAAAATTTTGAGTGTAGATGGTAATCATTATACTTATACATATATTGCTCCTCTTATTATTAAACTATTTATTAAGTTATTACTTTTTTATTATAAACTTAATTGAATTTCTGTTAAAGTGATGATTTTGAATATTTGTTAAAATTGTTTCAATTCTATTAACATTCTTATTGACAAAAAAATAACGGCACTGTAATATATAAATGAAAACGTAATACCAATTTAGAGGGGGACAAACTACTATGAAAAAATTTTTAGGAATCGTATTATCATTAGGTCTTGTTTTAGGACTAGCTGGATGTGGAAACAAAACAGAACCTACATCAACTTCTCCAGTTGACACAAGCAACATAAAAATGGGTAAAGTTGAATACGCTGCTCACGGAACTAAATGTTTCACAATTGCAGTAGCTACAGTATCTGGTGATACAATCGTTGGTGCTTATTTAGATGATTATCAATTTATGAGCACAGATGTAGCAAAAGGCGTACCTAATGCAGACAAAGATTTTGGTAAAGGTTTTGCTGATCCAAAAAATGTATTAGCTTCAAAGAAAGCTAATACTGAATACTACAATAAAAATATGAAAGAAAAAGGTAATGCTACAACTCCTGTTGAAGATTCTTTAGCAGCAATCGAAAAATATGTAACTGGTAAAACTGTTGCTGATTTAGAAAAAGTATTAAAAGATACTAGCAATGAAAAGATGGTTGATACAGTAAGTGGTGCTACATTAGTTGATACTAAAGGTTATGTTTCAGCTCTTGTTGAAGCTGCAAAAGCTGCAAAATAATTAATTTAATTAATAGGGGTATTAATTAGAAATACAAATCCAAATTAAGAAACACTCTGATTTTATATCAGAGTGTTTTATATTTTAATTTTTATTAATTATTTCACAATTTCTTTCCAGTATTTTTCTACCTCTCCAGCCAAAGGCTTTATGTTTATATCTTCTTGTAAACTCTTTGTTAGACATTTTGCTTATTTCTTCACAATCTATCTTATATTTTAAATCCATCCTAAACTCTTCTAATATAGTTTCCTCAATTCCTTTATTATGAGGGCATACATTTTGACAAACATCACATCCCCATATCAATGGTGTTTTTTTTATAATTTCTTCCTCTTCTTTAGTAAGCTCTTCTTTTTTTTGAGTTAAATATGACTTGCATTTGAGTGGGTTTATTGTGAAATCTCCTTGAATACATTGTCCAGGGCAAGCCTTCATACACCTTAAGCATTGAACACAAGTTTTTTCGATAGGTTTATCAGTTTCAAAAGGATAATTATTTAATATGTAACCAATAAATACATAACTTCCATACTTATCTGTTATTATATGATTGTTTATTCCCCAAAACCCTAGTCCTGCCTTATGAGCTAAGTATCTATCGCTTAAAGGCCCAATATCTGCAAACTCCTTATAATGAAAACCCTCAATATTTTCACTTAAAAATTCTCCTATTTTTTTAAGCTTATCTTTAGCTACTACATGATAATCTAACCCATAAGAATATTTAGAAATATTACTTTCTGCACTTTCCCCAATATAATATGGAAATAGACATACTATAACTGATTTTACTGTTTCTAAGGTTAGTCTTGGATCTACCCTTTTTTCTATATCCAATTCTTCAAAACCTGTTAAGTATCCTCTTTCTATCTGCTTTTCCCATCTTTCTTTAAAGTCATAATATGGTCCTGGTGGAGCTATTCCTACACATTCTATATCTATCGATTTGCAAAAATCTATTAAGGCTTTCTTCATTGTAATTAAGCTCCTTTATAATAATTTATCTAAAATAATCCTTTTTCCTATTCTATCATAGATTAAACAAAAATATCCCTTAGTTTTAATTATACTCTAAACTAAGGGATATTCGTTAAAATGCTTCAAATAATGACTGTGACTCTCTAGACGTAGTATCAACAATTTTATAGAAAAATTCCTTTTGGGTTAAAGACTTCCTTTCAATCTCTTCATCAATTTTTCCATCTCTTAAGAAAACTAATTTTTTAGAGTAACTTGCTATCATAGAATCGTGGGTAACCATAAGAATTGCAATTCCATCTTTTTCATTTCTTTCTTGCAAAATCTTAAGTAATTCATGAGAACTTTTGGTATCCAAGCTTCCTGTAGGTTCATCTGCAACTATCATTTTAGGATTTGTAACTAATGCCCTGCAAATAGCAGCTCTTTGTTTTTGTCCACCAGAGCACTCTGATGGAAACTTATCTAAAAGGTTATTTATATTAAGATCCTTAGAAATAGCTTCAACTTTTTTATTTATATATTCTTTATCTTTATTAGCTAGCACCAAGGGAACTCCTATATTCTCTCTTATAGTAAGTGAATCTATTAAATTAAATTCTTGAAATACAAAACCTATATTTTCATATCTTAACCTGCTTATTTCTTTTTCTGACATAATAGTAACATTTTTATCATTTATTTTTACCTCTCCACCATTAGGTCTGTCAATAGTAGCTAATATGTTTAGAAATGTAGATTTGCCTGTTCCTGATGGTCCCATAATACATACAAAATCACTTTCATTGACAGTTAAACTAACTCCATTTAATGCTTTTACTTTTGCTTTGTCCCCGTAAACTTTTATAATATTTTTAGCCTCTATTATTTTTTTCATTATAACTGCCTCCTATAAATAACTGGTTATTAACCTTCTATACACAAAATACGATATTATTCCTATAATTAAAAAGGTTAATAGATAAACTCCCAAAAATGCTAAAGATAAAGTCATAGATATGATTCCTATATTCTTAAATAATATTAAGTAAATAACTATATGAAATAATGGAATACCTATTACCATGTAATAAAATATCTTCACTTCATGAAATATTACTTTTTTTATTTGACTTATAGTATACCCTATCAATTTTAACTGCTTAAATGCATATCTTCTATTACTTACCTCAATCATAAGCTTATACAAAATAGTTATTGCCATTAAAATGATAATAGTAATATAGGAGCATATACTTACTATTTTAATACTATCCGAATGACTATATAATCCAGATAAAGCTATAAGAGTAATTGTAGAAACAGAAATTATCACAACTAAAAAATCTAATTTTCTTAAAGAATAATGTAGATTACTAAAGGATATTAACTTTACTTTATCATTTATGTATTTATTCTTTTTAAGCTTTAAAATAATATCTGGCAAAAAATATCTAATTACTCCCTGTGTTCCATATATTGAAAATATTATATTTATAAAAATCAAGGCAGCTGGATCTAACTTTTTGGGATTTATAAATATTGTGACTATAGGTATTAAGTAGATAATTAAATATACAAATTTAGGAGTTTTCACTATCCTATCATCAGGCTTATACACTTGTCTATTTTCCTTCATTAATTCAGTAATTTCCTTACTTGAAACATACATAAAATCTCCATAACTTACACAAAAAAATTGTACCATTATAACTGCAAATGTTCCCCAGATACCTTCAGTAGATAAATCTAAAATACTTCCGCTTATTCCAAGTCCTCTAAACATAATATATAAAAATAAAGGGCTAATAATTATTCCTAAAATATAACCGAATATACTTCCAAGTCCTATAATAATAAAGTTTTGGAAAAACAGTAATGCTGATATTTTATAATAATTAGCTCCACTTAAAATAGATGTGGCAATTTCTTTACTTTTACTCATAATAAAATAAGAATTTGAGAAAAAAGTAAATAAAATTACTATTGATATTATTGAAAATATTATGGTGGATGATACTTCTGCTTCGTTTTTTCCTAATGCAACAAAACTTTCATTTGTCACTATATTAAATGCATTAAAAATAATCCCAACAGAAAAAGCTATGGATAGACAATAGAAAATACATTGTTTTAAATCTGACTTCAATAAATTTATGGTTAATTTATAAACTCCCATTATTCCTACCTCTAAATTCAATTTATTATTACATGGTTTATAGTTTAATTGATTTAACGGGTGAATTGTTAACCTTTTCAAAATAAGAAAATACTTATTTTTTATTGACAAATTTCTTCCTATATGTCCATTAATTAAATTCGTAAAAGAATTTCGTAACTACTATAAATATTTTTTTCCTCTACCTTTTGTAAACGCATGTGAGAATAAGTCCATCTACTTATCTTCAATTAATCTAATTCTCACATGCGCTGAATTGTTCTTCTTATTTTTTATGAATAGTTAAGTTATTTACGAGTTACAAAAAGACATCAAAAGAATTTACTCTACACCCTTAAGTGAGCTTACCATATCGATATCTTTTATCTTTCTTGAAAACATTAGATTTACAATTATTGAAAGCCCCAAGGTTATAATAATGCTATAAATAATACTTGATGTATTTATCACTACCATCATATCAAAATCATCTCCTAAAAAAGAACACATATATTCAATAAGCGCCTTTCCTATAGGTGCTCCTATTATCATACCTAAAATAGTTAAAATTATCGTTTGAGTCAATAATAATTTGGCTATTTTTATTCTTTTAAAACCTATAACCTTAAGAGTTGCAAGTTCCCTTTCTCTCTCTACAAAAGATATAACCCCCAAATTATATAAAACAACTATTGCTAGAAGGGCCGCTGCAAAAATGCATATATAAACTAATGTGTTCATTGCTTCGCTTAAAGTATCATAACTTTCTATAAGCTGCTCTCTTGTCCACTTCGAATTTACTCCTTTTAAGTCCTCACTAACTTTTTCTGAAGTTATAACTGAGGTTGCCTTATAATCATATCCAAGCTTGTCGTATTCATCCTTAGATATTACTACCCCTTGTGAAATAGGAACTCTATAAATTTCACTTACTTTTGAATATACCCACTTATCTTCTCCATAAATATGCCACTCAACTTTATCTCCAATTTTTACACCAAGTAAGTTTGCAAGTTTATAACTTATTGATATCCCGTTTTTAGGTAAATCTATAAACCTTCTAAATTTATCCGTATATTTTATAAGAGTTGTATCATCGGTTACAAGCATGGTTCCACTCTTTTTTACTCCATTTACTTTAACCTCAATAGCTCCCTCCATTAAAACTTCTCCATTTGTATTATCAATTATATTTTTTAGTTCTTGTTCGTTTATATTTTCTTCAAGCTCCAATTTACTATCAAATCTATATATATCCCTATACTGCCAATTACTCATATCGTCTAAGCTGTTTTGTAGCCCAAATGCACAAACTAATAACGCCATACATCCCATTACTCCAACTATACCCATTATAGATCTTATTTTACTTCTAGATATGTCTCTAAGGTTCCACTGAGCATTAAAACCGAGTTTATTCCATATCTTAGTCTTGCTTATAATATTTTGCTTCATAATTTTAGGTGCCTTAGGTCTTAAAGTTTCTGAAGGACTATCCTTTAATACATTCATACAGGTTAAATAAGTTGCTATAACACATAAAATTACTGAAATCAATGCTACCACTCCAAAACTCAAGGATATTCCTGGCTTCCATTCTGGAAGTGTATAAGTGGTTTTTAGAGATTTATAAAAAAGAAATGGTAAGCTTATTGGCCCTAATATAACTCCTAAGGCTGCGCCTAAAAGAGGTAACCAAAATCCGTAAGAAATATAATGAAAAAGGATCTGTCTTCTTTTAAAACCCAGAGCTTTTAGAGTTCCTATTTGTGTTCTCTGAGAATTCACCAATCTTGACATTGTAGTCACAATAGTTAAAACTGCTATTCCTAAAAATACTATTGGGAATACTTGTCCCATGGCTTTGTGTTGTTGAATCTCCTCATCAAACATAGTAAAACTCGGAAAATTCTCTCTTGATATAATAACACTATATTTCCCATTTAATGTTTTATCTATCTCATCCTCAAGTGCGGAATAATTCTTATTCTCACTGGTAACCAATAAATCTGTATATACAATATTAAATCCAGCTGGTAGTGATTTATATGATAGATATGCAAAACCATAGTTATTATGATTTGGTACCATGTCATTAGCTTTTGTAAAATAAACATACTCTGGATTATATATAGTACCCTTAATCTTTTCAGTTATGGAGGCTCCATAATAACTAACCTTTATTTCATCTCCAATCTTTAACTTTTTTTCCTTAGCAAAACTATAATCTAACCAAATCCCCTTTTTATCTACTGAGAATTCTTCACCTTCAACAAGAAAATTTTTAGATATTTTATCTTCATCTAAAAAATTAAGTTTTAAACTTGGATTATTATCAAAATCCCCTATCCCTTCAATGCTCATCCTACCTTGAGCTTCTTTAACATCTACAAGTTTTTCAATTTTCTCTATATCTTCTTTAGAAAATCCTTTGCTGTAAATCCAAATATCAGATAAATTAGTATCTGTGTAATATTTATCTACTATCTTTTTTAATCCATGCCAATCCCCACCTACACCACTATAGATATAAACGCCTAAGAAAGCCATTAGAAAAATAGAAATAAACTGTGTTTTATGCTGCCTCATATCCCTAAGCATTTTACGAAATAACATTACCAATTCACCTCACTTATTTTTTTAGGTGAGGTGTTAATAATAATTTCTTGTAGTTTCCCATTTTTAACTCTTATGACTTTATCCGCAGCCTCAGCAAGAATTCCGTTGTGAGTTACTATTATAACCGTCTTTTTATTTTCTCTACACATTTTTTGAAGTAAAGATAAAATCATAACCCCTGTCTCAGAATCTAATGCACCTGTTGGCTCATCACATAATAACATTGTAGGATTTTTACACAAGGCTCTAGCTATTGATACTCTTTGCTGCTCCCCTCCTGATAATTGTGACGGGAATTTATTCACATGATCTATCAGTCCTATTGACTTCAATATTTCTTTTCCATCTAAAGGGTCCTTTACAACTTCTTTTATAAGGGACACATTTTCTAATGCAGTTAGTGTTGGTATTAGATTATAAAACTGAAATACAAATCCAACATTTTCACCTCTAAACTCTGTCATTTCATTATCAGAATAACCTTCTATATTTTTGCCATTTACTATAATTTCTCCACTAGTTACGTAATCCATTCCCCCAAGTAAATTTAGTATAGTTGATTTACCTGCTCCACTTGGTCCAAGTATTACGACAAATTCCCCCTCATCAATAGTAAAATTAACGTTGTCAGCCACCATCATTTTTTTATTACCAACCTCATAAATTTTGGATACATTTTTAAATTCAACAATTGGTTTCATATAATCCTCCTTCTTATTATGTATTATTTTCTAAGCATATTATTTTGGGTACCTTGCTATCTTTTTAGCATATTCTCGCATGCACCTTTTACTAAAATCCAAAGAACTTCATCAAAATCATCCCCTATTTCTTTTCTCTTAGAAGCTATTAAGATCAAAGCCCTTACTACAGCAGAAGCCACTTCATAAGAAACAGAAAAGTTAAAATTAGTAAGCTCCATAAGTTCTTTTATATGAAAATCATCACTATGGTAGTGTTTTTCTTTAACTTCTTTAGGGATTTTTCTAAGTAAAAACTCTATTTCATTTTCTAAAAAATACATAAGATTATTTTCAGCCATACTTTTAAGAGCTGTCATAAAAGCCTTTGCCAATCTATCACTTTCCTCTTCACCCTCACTCTCAATAAGAGCTCTTGCAGCATTTGTATAAATTTCTTCATGCAAATCCTCCATCATCTCAAAAAACAATAGTTCTTTACTGTCATAAAAAATATAAAATGCACCTTTAGATATCCCTACCTCTTTTGCTAATTCATCGACAGTAGTTTTCTTCATTCCATATTTTGAAGCACATTCCCGTGCAGCTAGCTTAAGTTTATTTTTTATTATATCTTTTTCCTCATCTGTAAAAGCTTTCGCCATACAACCACCGTCCTATGACCATTCTATTCTTCATGGTCATAGGATACCATTAATATCCTTTTCCTGTCAATAAAAAATTTCTACACAACAAAAAACAGGTGGTTAATCACCACCTGCAAATAATGTACGTATACACGTTAATACTTCTTATAAATTTCTTTTACACTCACTTTAGAATCTATATAAAGCCCTAGATTTACATTAGTCTCATTAAATTCCTTTTAACTTCTGCTCTATATAGACTTCTTCCCAAGTCTCATTAAATTCCTTTTCATTAAACATAGTAGGATTAGACTGGCGCTGAAAGACGCGCCTACCGAATAAAGGTGCACCTCTGCCCTGTAGGAGATTCCTCAGGAATTCTCCATTAGATTCCTTTTAACTTCTGCCCTGTAGAGACTTCTTCCCAGGTCTCATTAAATTCCTTTTCATTCAACATAGTAGGATTAGAATGAAGCTGAGAACCGCTTCTACCGAATAGGAGTGCAGACATTCAGACATTCAGACAT
>NZ_DCLI01000006.1:0-18417 GCF_002320975.1 Clostridium sp. UBA1652 | reverse complement strand
ATTCAGACATTCAGACATTCAATAGGTAGTCTACTTTTTCTGCTTGTTCGTTATTCATCTTTTTATAAAAAATATTGTTAAATTTAAAATAGATTATACTGGCGCTGAAAGGCACGCCTACAGAGCAGAAGTGCAGACATTCAATAGATAGTCTACTTTTTCTGCTTGTTCATTATTCATCTTTTTATAAAAAATATTGTTAAATTTTTAAAAGGATTAGATTGAAGATGAGAAAAAGAAGGAATTTAAACAACGTTAAGCAATGAAAGTTTTCACGCTGTAGCTAAATCAATTTCTGCTGTATTAGCTTATTATGCCGAATGATATTTAACTATTACGCACTTATAAGTATAAATTTATAAATAATTTCTTACAGCATCACTTAATCTATTTTTTATTTCTTCTCTTATATATTCTGGTTCTATAACCTCAACATCTGCACCAAAAGATAGTATATATCCATATACCCACTCCCCTTCTGCAAATGGGGTATTAACCTCTATATATTTATCATTTTTATTATTTATATCTTCAATTTTAAACTCGTCATAAACTCTATGGGTTATTTTACGATTAAATCTAAATATAAGGTTAATCATATTATTCTTTGAGGAGGAACTATCTATAAACCTTCCATCTCCATCTACAAAATCAAAGCCTTCATCTCTTATGATTAGTTCTCTTATTCTTGAGATTTTAAAGGTTCTATTAGCATTTCTAGTTCTACAAAATCCAACCACATACCAAGCTTGCCCTTTAAATATTAATTTATAAGGCTCCACCTCTCTTTCAGTTTCCTCTCCATCGTAATTTATATAATTAAAACGTATAACCTTATGACTTAAAATTGATGATTTAATTTTATTAAACTTATTTTTTTCTTCTTCCCCACTACCCCAACTAGAAAAATCAACTTCCAACCAGTTATAGCTGTTTGCATTTTTAAACAAAGCTCCAAGCTTAGTCAAAACTCCATCAATTTCAGGATATTTAACAGCCTTAAGATTATGCAAGGCATTTAACATTTCTGATTGCTCTTCTTCTGAAAAAATTGATTTATTAAGAGTAAACTCTGGTAATATCCTAATTCCACCTTTATTACCCTTGTTTGTGTATATAGGAATATTCGCTAAACTAAGTGCATCTATATCTCTATAAATAGTTCTAGTAGATACTCCAAACCGTTCAGCAAGTTCCTTTGCTGTGATATTTTCTTTATGTAAAAGAATCATCACTATTTCTAACAATCTATTAATTTGCATACTTTTACCATCCTTACTTATATATATTTAACCTATATTTAATAAAACCTTAACTTCCAAATGATAATATAATTCATATAAGGAGAGTGATTAAATGAAAAATTTAAACATCTGTATTGATATTGATGGTACAATAACTGATGCATATTATTGGTTAAATCTTTCTAATAAATATTTTAATACCAATGTTTCTAAAGAACAAGTTACTGAATATTCAATTCCCAATGTTTTAGGTGTAGAGGAAAGTGTTTATGCTGAATTTTATGAAAATCATAAGTTTCAAATTCATCTTGAGCAAGAACTTCTACCAAATGCTCGCAAACTAATAAATAAACTTAGTATGTATAATAATATATATTTTGTAACTGCTAGAGATAAAAGCTTAACTATGTTAACCCATGGTTATCTTAAGAAAAATGAAATTTCTTATGATGGTCTTTATGTTTTAGGTTCACCAGATAAAGTTGAAACAGCTAACCAACTTAATTGTGACATATTTATTGAGGATAGCTATGATAATGCACTTCAGCTTTCAAATGCTGGCTATAAGGTTCTACTAATTGATACGAACTACAATAGACTTCCTCTAAATGATAATATTACTCGAGTGTATAATTGGAAAGAAATATATAAAATAATAAATAAACTGTTATTACAATATGAGGCAATGTAATAACAGTTTATTTTTTGTTACTTTGACTAATATCTAAAAAGGTACACATTAACTATATGTATTAATATATTAGTAGTAGTTAAATTAATTCTTGGAGATGAATATATGCCTTCATATAATTACTCTACAAATAATGGTTCTACAAATAACTCCTCTTTAAACGGTACATCTATACGTCAAACTGGTAATGTACAGCTTGATTTAGAATTAATAGATAAAGAGATTGCCGCAGCATACACTGCTATTTTTGCTTATATAGTTCTTCTTTTTTCAGCACATGAAGATAAACAAATTATATATAATAGATTAAAAGGTACTGAGCCTAATAATGCTGTTAGCCCAAATAGATTAGTTGCTTTATCAAATAGCCTAGTACTTATTGCTTATATTATTTTTGGTAATGTAGCAGATAGGCGATATGTAGAAATTGTTGAATCAGAAGCCATAGAAGATACTCCTCTAACTCCAATCCCTAACTTAAATATAAGTAAAGGGTATAACATAGCAATTATAGGATGTATATTTAAAGTTCTTGGAGCCATGCAACGAGTAAATGAAGAAGATATTATAACACTAGATTAGTTCAAATCTTTTTTCAACTTGTTATTAAGCTATAATCTACTCTAAGATACCTTTATATCAATATATACTTAAAAAGCTCTGCCTTGCTAATCTTATGTACTCTTGGCATGGCTTTTTTATTTTTCATTTTGTATGTTAAAATATGGTTATGTATATTTTTTAAGAGGAGGAGAATTTATGAATACAATTGATATCCCTTATTCCAATAAAACACTAAAAATAACTATCGAGGATAAAAATTTAAAAGGTATTTTAGAGTCAAAAGCAAATAATTACAGGGCTTCTATTTCTCAGGATGAAATCGTAAACAAAGCCCTTGATAGCCCTGTTGGCAGCAATTCTTTAGAGGAACTAGTAAAAGGTAAAAATAACATGGTTATCATCACAAGTGATCATACAAGACCAGTTCCTAGTAAAATTACCATGCCTATATTATTAAAAAGAATAAGAAAGGTAAATCCGAGTATCAATATAAAAATACTTATAGCCACAGGTTTTCATAGACCAACTACAAAAGAAGAGATGATTAGTAAGTTTGGCAAAACAGTTGCAGAAAATGAAGAAATAATAAATCATATCTCAACAGATGAGAGTAGCTTAGTTAATGTTGGAACTCTACCTTCTGGAGGGGAACTTTATTTAAATAAATTAGCTATGGAGACTGAGTTACTTATATCAGAAGGTTTTATAGAACCTCACTTTTTTGCTGGATTTTCTGGAGGTAGAAAAAGCATATTACCTGGAATAGCTTCTGCAAAAACTATAATGGCTAATCATTGCTCTGAATTTATAAATAGCAGTAAAGCTAGAACTGGAATAATAGAGGACAATCCTATTCATAAAGACATGCTTTATGCTGCTGAAAAAGCAAACCTTGAATTTATATTAAATGTTGTTATAGATGAAGATAAAAATATTATAAATGCCTTTGCTGGAGATAGTAAACTAGCTCATGAAGAAGGTTGTAAATTTGTAATGGAGCTTTCAAGTGTAAAAAGCATACCTGCTGACATTGTAGTTTCAAGTAATGGTGGATATCCTTTAGATCAAAATATATACCAATCCGTAAAAGGAATGACAGCTGCTGAAGCTACTTGTAGAAAAGGTGGAGTAATTATTATGATAGCAGCCTGCAATGATGGTCATGGTGGACAATCTTTTTATGATAATGTAGCACAAGCTAAAAATCCTCAAGAACTTTTGGACAAGGTACTAACTGTTCCTCGAAACGAAACCATTCCTGATCAATGGGAATTTCAAATACTTGCAAGAATTTTATGTAACTATACTGTAATTATGGTTACTGATATGTGTGATCCAGATATGATTAAAAGTATGCATATGAAACATGCAAGTACATTTGAAAAAGCTTTAGAAATAGCTTATAAAATAAAAGGAAAAGATGCAGAGGTTGTTGTAATTCCAAACGGTGTAGGGGTAGTAGTAAAATAATAATTTTTAATACTAAAAGTATATAAATATTAAAGACACATATATCTTATAGTCAACTATGGCTACTATACATGTGTCTTTATAATTATACTTTAAATTTATCTATTAATTTATTTATATTTATAGTCATATCACTTAAATCTTGAGCTGTAGTTGTGACTTCTTGAGAAGAAGCACTCATCTCTTCTGATGATGCAGCTATTTCTTCTGATGATGCAGAAACCTCCTCAGATATAGCTGTTAAGGATTCTATATTTTTAACTATCGAATCTTTTTCATTTTTTATTGATATTGCTGAGGTATTTACAGATTCTATCATTGGTATTATACCATTAACAGACTGAATTATATTTTTAAAGGAATCCATAGTAGTATTTATTATGTTTATCTGATTACTAAGCTCAGAATTCATTCCATCAGCAGAGTTAATAATGTTCTCACTATCTTTTGATATATTGTTTATTAAACTATTTATATCCATTGAAGAATTTTTTGATTGCTCCGCAAGTTTTCTTATTTCATCTGCTACAACTGAAAATCCCTTTCCAGCTTCACCAGCTCTAGCAGCCTCAATAGCTGCATTTAAGGCTAAAAGATTAGTTTTATCAGCTATACTATTAATTGCATTTGTTATATCATTAATTCTTAATATATTACCTTCAAGCAGGTTTATCTTACTCATGAATTCATTAAATGTAAGATTTATATTTTCAACAGATTTAAATAAGTGACTCATATCTTCGTTACTTGTGTTTGCCATAGAGCTTATATATTTAGAACTTGAATCTATTTCATAAATATCACTAACAATTTCTTCAACTTCGCTACCAAATTTCTCAAGTACAAAGGATACTTGTACTAGGTCTTCTGCTTGAGTTACAGTTCCTTTTGCTACCCCTTGTATAGCCATAGCTACTTCTTCAGAAGAGGATGCCATTTCCTCTGATACAGCAGTTAAATTTTCTCCTTTTTCTTGTAAATAATTTGATGTTGTTTTGATTTCTTTAACTAATGAAGATATATTTTTATTCATGCTATTTAAGCTTTCTGCTATATCTCCTGTTTCATCTTTTGCATCTATGTTGCAAACTTCCGTAAGGTCTCCATTTGAAATCTTATTTAAAGAAAATACAATTTTTTTAATATTTTTTGTTATGGAATTAGTAAATAATATTGATATTAGGATAGCTAGTCCTACTATTACAAAAGTTATTATTCCTATTGTTAACATTAAAGCATTTACTTCAGAATTTATCTTTGATTCTTCTATTCCTATAAATAATATTCCTATAACCTTATTTGAGTTATCTTTTATTGGTACATACTTTGCCCTATATTTAGAGTCAAGTACTTTAGCTGATCCAATATACTCTTTTTCTTTTGTTAAAACCTCATTTGCTATTTCCTCAGATACCTTTGTTCCAACAGCTCTTTTACCATCTGTTATAACATTTGTAGCAACTCTAGTATCTCCAAGAAATATTGTAGTTGGTGAATTTGTTGCTTCTTTAACGGTATCTACAAATTCTGTATTATTATTTATAATAGTATTTCCTTTATAAAGCTTGTCTCCTTCTACTTTCCAATTACCAGGGTACTTCTCGTCTAAAATACTCTCTGCCAAATTAACATAGCTATTAAGGCTAGTATTCAAATTATTTACAACTAGATTTTTTATCTGAGAAAATACTACTCCAAAAACTGAAACTCCTAAAACTACTAATAAAGATATTGTCATTACTAAAATTTTGCCTTTTAATTTTAACTTGCTAACCACTTTCTTTTCCCCCTTAAGCTTTTATTTGTGTGCCATAAAATTTATTTCTTACACTCTCCCAGAAATAGTTCCAACTTTTATTAACTTTATCCATGTTAAAAATATCTGAATTTAACTCCATTTGTATGTTTCCTTGTAAGAGACAGTAATAGAAATATATTATGGCATCAACTTCCTCTTTTGTTAATTCTTCTTTGTTAATTCCATTTTCAATTGTTTCAGTAATTAAGTAATTCATTAAATTTTTGAACTTTTCTATTCTATCAATAATTTTTTCTGGTAAATCGTAAGATGTAACAAAAAACAAATAAGCTAAAAATCCTCCAATTGGTTTATTCTCTCTAATGTAATTAATACTTTCTATTAAAATATTTTCAAGAATAACTTTGGTATCACATCCTCTATTTTCATTGATAAGATTTAAAAACTTTGAGTAAATCTTTGAAGACTTATCTTCAAACACTTGTAAAAATAAGCTTTCTTTACTATCGAAATGTGCATAGATAGAAGGTTTTTTTATTCCTGCTTTTTGTGATATCTCAGAAATACTTACACTGTTATAGTGACCTTTTGAAAATGATTCAAAGGCAGCATCAAGTATTTTTTGTTTAGACAAATCCTCACCTCTTCCTACCTATCGTTAGTTCTTGTAAAAATATTAGCATCTTTTTACTTAATAGTCAATTCTAATTAATAATTTTTATTTATAAATATTTATTTCTATAAAAAGTAAAAACTCACAAATCTAACTAGATCCTGTGAGTTTTTTAATATCTTAATATTTAATTTTTATCAATATCTAATATTGTTTGTAATAATACGTTTGCTCCTTTTAAACAATTTTCAAGTGGAGTAAACTCCTTTTCACAATGGCTGTGTCCATTTTCGCTAGGTACAAAAATCATGGTTGTTGGAATTATTTCTGTTATAAATTGAGCATCATGTCCTGGCCCACTATACATTTTTTTAGTGGAATAACCATATTCTTTTGCATTTTTTTCAACGTAATCTATAAAGTCAGAGTTAAAGCGAACTGTATTACGTGACCATGCCTTTTCATAACTTGCTTCACACTTTTCAACCACCTTAGGAATTTCATTTATAATATCAAGAACCTTACTTATAACATCTGGGTCTTGATGTCTTGCATCTAAAGTAAACTTTACACAGTCTGGAATAACTGTATGGATATTAGGATGTGCTGATATTTTACCAGTTGTATATACTAACTTGCTATCAAGCTTATCAAGCTCATCATGTAGATATTGTATAGTTTTTACAGCTGCATATAAAGCATCTTTTCTATACTTCATAGGTGTTGTTCCTGCATGATCTGCTTGACCTATAAATGTAAATTCATAGTTTATCATTCCGCAAACCCCTTCTACAACTCCTATATCTATTTTTTCATCCTCAAGTACTGGTCCTTGCTCTACATGTAGTTCTACTAAAGCCTTGTACTTCTCTAATGTAGCTCTGTTTTCTATTTCGCCCATGTAACCACTAGCTTCTAGAGCTTCTTTAAATGTAATTCCTTCAATATCTTTTGATGCTAACATAATATCCTTATCAAATTTGCCAGTTATAACTCCAGAAGACATCATTGCAGGTTCAAAGCGAGCACCTTCTTCATTAGTCCATACTACTACAGTAATAGGATGTTTATGTTTTATCTTTTCAGTAACAATAGTTTCTGCTGCTTCTAGTGCCGTAAGTACTCCTAATATGCCGTCATAATTCCCGCCTTGCTTAACTGAATCCATATGAGAACCACTCATTATAGCTGGAAGTCCTTCTTCGCCAGGTATAGTTGCATAAATATTAGCCATGTCATCAGTTTTTATTTCCATTCCGAGTGTTCTGCACCTTTTGCAAAACTCTTCTCTTGCCTCTAGAGCTTCCTTAGATAAAGATAATCTTGTAATGCCTCCTTTTCCTGTATCTCCAAACTTACTAAAAGTTTTAATTTTGTCTTCAAGTCTTTCTTTACTACAAGTTAACATCTCAGTATCCCCCTTATTTTTTTTTATTAACCCTTTTTCCTGGTGCCACAGCGTTAGCTGGACAAACAGTTACACATAGTTGACATCCCACACACTTATTTGCAATAAGTATAGGCTTTTTACTTTTCTCATCCATTTTTATTGCTTGATGGCCTCCATCATAACAGGATAAATAACATCTACCACAACCTACACATTTTTCTCTATTAAATCTTGGATAACAGATACTATCCCTCTCTAGTTCATCTGCTGGAACTATTTTAGGAAGTGCTTTCCCTACAATTTCAGAAATACTATGGTATCCTTGTGAACTTAAATATAACTTCATCCCATTTATTAAATCCTCAATAACTCTATATCCATACTGCATTACAGAAGTTGTAATCTGAACATTTTTACAGCCTAATGCTAAAAACTCTGCAGAATCTCTCCAGGTTTCTATTCCACCCATTCCACTAAACTCTGCATCTTTTAACGCTTCACAACTACTCATACTATGAATAAAACGAAGGGCTATAGGTTTTACTGCCTTCCCTGAGTATCCACCAACACTTGTTTTACCTTCTACATTTGGTTCCGATTCAAAGGTTTCTAAGTCTAAGTTCATTATACTTTTAATTGTGTTAATAGCTGCTATACCTGTTGCTCCTGCCTTCATTGCAGCTATTGCAGGAACTTCCATATTACCTATGTTCGGTGTCATTTTAGCTAATATAGGTAGATGGGTGCCTTTTCTTGTAGCCTTTGTATAAAGAGCTACTAAATCTGGGTCTTGACCAACATCTGAACCTACTCCTTTATTCGTCATGTGAGGGCAAGAAAAATTACATTCTATTATATCTGCTCCTGCCTCTGTCATTAATTTAGCTAAGGTAGTCCATTCCTCTTCGTTTTGTCCCATAATTGATGCAACAATAACTTTAGTTGGGTAGTTTTTCTTTAACTTTTTTAGGAATTCAATATTTTCTTCTAAGGTGTAATCAGAAATCTGTTCAATATTTTTAAATCCTACAAAAGGTACATTCTCTTTTGTAAGGGCTGTAAACCTTGGAGAAACCTCTTTAGGCACAAACATACCTATAGTTTTAAAAGCCACTCCTGACCATCCCATATCAAAGGCCTTAGCTACCATCTCATAGTTACTACCAACTACAGAAGATGAGAGAAAAAATGGGTTTTCACATTTAACTCCACAAAAATCTATTGATAAATCAACCTCTTTTTCTTCAACCTTTTCTTCACTAGATATACCTTTTAGTATTCTATCTATATTAACTGGATCGTTAATCTTACCTTTTAAACAGTCATCTTTACAAGCTTTAGATTCACACATATCACAAGGCAGGACATCAGGCAATTTGTTTACTGCTCCAGCCTTATTTTCAAATCTTAAAGAAAGAATAATACTATCAACTTCTACTGAATGAGGGCAAGCTTTTCGGCAAGGTGCCTCATGACAAAGTAAACATCCTGCAATATCCTCTCTAAGTGAAATATCTTTATATAATAAACTATTCATTTCATTGCCCCCTCTTAATACATCTTTATCTGATGTCTAGCCACTGTAACACTCCCACGCACTGTGTGAAAGCGACTACGCCAAATATAAAATTTGGAATATCTGCTTTTCTTCAATTGGGAGATAACAGTGGCACGACCCTAGATAAGTTCAACTAACATTCAGTTGGGGATCAAACCCCACCTGAATCAAGTTTCACTTAATTTACGTCCTACTCTTTTAACAAACTTACCAAATCCAGGTGTTCCAACAAAGTCACCATTATCATATACCAAAGCTCCACGTACATAAGTTTGCACTGGATATCCCTTAAGTTTTTTACCTTCCCAAATAGTATGATCATAATCTGAATGCATGTTATCTACTGAAATTGTGAACTCTTTTTCTGGATCATATATAACTATATCTGCATCCTTTCCAACAGTTATAGAACCTTTCTGCGCACATCCAAATATCTTTGCAGGATTAGTTGAGCATAGTTCTACAACTCTATTAAAACTTAACTTTCCTTCATTTGCTTTAGATAACATGTATGGATATAAGTTTTCAACCCCTGCACATCCATTAGGAATCTTAGTAAAATCATCTTTACCCCAATCTTTTTCATAACTTTGGAATGGGCAATGATCTGTAGCTACAGTATCTATAGCTCCTGTGTTAATGGCTTTCCAAAGTGCATCTTGACTTTCTTGTCCTTTGATTGGCGGTGAACATACAAAGTTTCTTCCATCTTCTCTTTTATAAACTTCACTAGTAAATTCTAAATATTGAGGACAAGTTTCTATATATATGTCGTGTCCATCCATTTTAGCTTCTATAGCAGCTTCTAGGCCTTCTTTATCAGCCATATGAACTATATAAAGCGGTGCATCTACCGATTTTGCTATATGAACAGCTCTCTTATCTGCTTCTGCCTCAACATACTCAGGTCTACTTAAATAATGATACCAAGCTGAGGTTTTTCCTTCTTTTAAAAACTTTTCAATATTTAAATCAATTAAATCTGGGTTTTCTGCATGAAGATTAGTTATGGCACCGGTTTCCTTAGCTTTTAACAAAATTTTAGTGAAGGTTGCATCATCTACCATCATTCCTTCTTTTTTATATACAAAAAAACATTTAAAGCTTGTTATACCGTAATTAACTGCCTCTTCAAATTCATCTAATATCTTCCCATCATTTAAGTCTGTTATAATGCAATGGAAGGCATAATCAACACAAACTTCTGGGTCAGCCATTTCTCTTCTTCCCTTTACAGTCTCTAAAATACCACTGCCTTTTCTTTGCATTGGATAATCAAAAACTGTAGTAACTCCACCACAAGCTGCAGCTCTTGTTCCAGATAAATAACTGTCTGATGAAACAGTACCTCCAAAAGGCATTGCCAAATGTGTATGAACATCTATAGCCCCAGGTAAAATCATCTTTCCTTTAGCATCAACAACCTTTGCTCCTTTTTCATCTAAATCTGTACCTATTGCTACTATCTTTCCACCATTAACAGCTATATCAGCTACATATGTCTCACTTGATGTTATAATCATTCCATTTTTTATAATTAAATCCATACATATTCCCCTTTCATTTATACCATTTATAACCTTTACTGCCACTTACACATCACCCATTTAGATGATGATAAGTCGCACTAAGCTTGTATATTTATGGTTCAGATGAGAGAATTCTCTCATCTGAACTTAAGTTTAATTACTTAGTTGCTTCATCCCAGTATTCTGAAGTAAATGTTGTTTTATCAACTACTGGATCTTTAGCTAAATCTTTATTATAAAGTTTTAAGAATTTTGCTGTTTGTTTAACTGCATCCATATCTATTTGTCCTATTTTAGCTGAGTCAAATCCTTCTGGAGCTGCAAGTTTAGCTACTTCTTTAGCCATATAAACCTGATGTTCTAAAGATACTGATTTATCAACTTCATAAACAATTTTTCCAGCTGCTTCTGGATTTTTAACAGCTTCTTGCCATCCTTTTATAGTAGCTTTTAAGAAACGAGCAACTACATCTTTATTCTTAGATGCCCATTCAGAGTTTACAAATAAACAGTCTTCAAGCATCGCAACACCTTCGTCATTCATGTTTATAACATTTAAATCACTTTCTGGAATACCACTTTCTAATAACAATCCAAATTCGTTATAAGTCATTGCAGAAGCTGCATCAACTGAACCTTCTTTTAATTGATCCATTGTATAATCTTGTTGAACTAACTTTAGGTCAGAATCTTTGTTTAATTTGTATTTTTCTAATAATGCAAGAACTTCATATTCATTACCACCAAACCAGTTAGCAACTTTTTTACCTTTTAAATCTGTTGGAGAATTAATTCCTGAGGATTTCTTAGAAGCTAATAATAAACCTGACTTTTGGAATACTTGTGCTATTTCTTGTAACTCATATCCTTGAGCTTGATAGGTCATTAAACTTGATACCCATGTAACTCCGATATCTGCTGCCCCGTTATATACATTTTGTTCTGGTATAATATCACTTCCACCTGGTAAAAGTTCTATATCTATTCCCTCTTCTTTGTAATAACCTTTCTCAGCAGCTACATAAAATCCCATAAATTGTGACTGAGGAAGCCATTTTAGTTGAAGTTTCACCTTATCTAAACTTCCATCAGTCTTTGTAGTATCTTGTGCCTTAGTACCGCAGCTTACAAGGGTTAATCCCATCATTACTACGCTTAAACATAGAGTTAATAATTTCTTTTTCATTTTTATATCCCCCTTTTTAAATAAAATAATTTATCTTTGAGAAGCATGCCATTTTATAGCTCTGCGTTCTACCAAAAGAACAATTAAATATAGAACAATTCCTACTAAGGCTGCCATAACTATGTAAGACCACCCCATTGCCATCATCCCTTTTCTTAAGTTATCTTTTACTCCAAACCCAATACCTGAAGTAGATGCAGCAAAATACTCACTTATCATTGCAGCCATTATTGCTGCTGCAACATTTATTTTTAGTGCAGTTAACACACTAGGCAAACAATTAGGTAATCGAAGTTTAAAAAATATAACCCTCTCTGAGGAAGCATAGGATTCCAATAAATCTTTAGAGAAAGACTTTAAATCATTTAACCCTCTATAAGCGTTAATTGCCATAGCTGCCATACAAACTACTGTTACTACGCCTACCTTTTGAGCAAATCCACTAGTAAACCAGCGATTCATTATAGGAGATAATGCAACTATCGGTATTGCATTAAATGCTGCTATTATACTAAGTCCTGTGTATCCCCACTTTGGAAATTGTGTAGCTATTACAGCCACTAAAAATCCAATAAGACATCCTAAAGCTAGTCCAACTAAAGCTCCTGAAATTGTTACAATAGTATCTGCTATAGCTTTATCAAAATTCTTTTGCAGAGTATCTATAATTTGTGATGGTATAGGTAGTTGAAAAGGCTTAAAACCTAAAACATCATGTATAAGTCCTTTTTGCCATATAAATATAACTAATATTCCAAATCCCAAAGGCAATAAAACATTTTTAACTTTTTCTTTCATGACTTCTTCTCCTTTCCCTTATGTAGTTTGTTTTCTCCATGGCATACATATCTTCTCAAAGAAAATCACTACAAAATAACCCATAATACCCATAAGCGCACTAGTTACAACTGAAGCCCAAAAGACATCTTTTGTTCCAGAATATAATGAATAAAGAAGTTTAACACCTATCCCACCACTTGAACCTAACATATCAACTAATATTGATGCAGTTATTGCCATTGGCGCTGCTATTTTTAATCCTGCAAATAGATAGGGTAAACTATAGGGAATCATAAGCTTGTAATATATGCTCTTTTTCTTAGCTGCATATGAATATAGTAGTTCCTTCTTATCACTTTCAACACTATTAAGTCCACTCAGCATATTAACTGAAACAGGGAAAAATGTTATATAAGCGGCTATTACTATTCTTGAAGTATTCATATCCTTAACTAAAGTGAATATTATAGGAGCAAGTCCTAATACTGGTATCATTTGTGATACTATCAAATAGGGCAAAGCTATCTTTTCTGCTATCTTTGATAAACTCATAATAATTGCCAATACAAAACCTATTAAAGCTCCAAGTGCAAATCCTAAAACAGCTCTTGAAAAAGTAAGTCCAGCTGCTGAAACTAAATCGGTAAAATTCTGAGTAATAGATACAATAATACTATGTGGATAAGGTAACTTCGCATCAGCCATAGGGTCATTAATCACTTTATCTAGAAAGAAAGCAATCAATTCCCAAACTAAAAATACTCCAATAGTCCACACTAAATTGACTTTGTATTTTTCTTTCTTACTTAGCATTATCACACCCCCTCAAAGCTGTTTCTAATTTTAGTTATATAGTCATAGAATTTTTGTGTTTGTTTTGATTCCATATTTCTTGGTCTTGGAATATCTATATCTATTACAGCTGAAACACGTCCAGGATGTGGTGATAAAACAACAACTCTATCAGATAGGAAAACCGCTTCTGAAATATTATGAGTTACAAATACTACTGTCTTTTTTGTTTTACTCCAGATATCCAAAAGATCTTCATGAAGTTTTTCACGAGTAAATTCATCTAAAGCAGAAAATGGCTCATCCATAAGAAGAATTTCTGGATTAATTGCTAATGCTCTTGCTATACCAACCCTTTGCTGCATGCCGCCACTTAATTCATAGGGATAATGTTTCCCAAACTTTGATAATCCTACTAGATCAAGCATTTCTGAAACCTTAGCTGTACGATCCTGTTTCTTCATACCTAAAATCTCCATTGGCATACATACATTTCTTCTAACTGTTCTCCAATCATATAAAACCGGATTTTGAAACACTACTCCAAACTTCTTTTGTAGTCTTATATCTCTTGGACTTTGTCCTCTTACTGTGATATTTCCCATAGAAGGTTGTAATAAATCTGCTATGATTCTAAGCAATGTTGTTTTTCCGCAGCCTGATGGTCCTAATAATGAAATAAATTCTCCTTCTTTAACCTCTAGGTTAACATCCTTAAGAGCGGTTACCGGTTTTCCACCATTTTTATCTTGATATATCATGCTTAAATTTTCTATTTTAATTTCTATATTATTTGACTCTTCTTGAAATGTAGTTTCTATTTCATTAATCATACTTACTACGCCTCCCCTAAATATAAAAAATGACGCAAAACCTTAAGTTTTGCGCCATTGCAAATTATTTCTACCATAATCTTTCGTATATTTTTAATAAATCATCTTTTAAAACTTCTTTTATTGTATTTGATGGACTTCCGCTGTTCATTGCATCTTGTGCCATTTTATCTACAAATTTATTAAACTCATCTTTATCTATACCATATTCTTTTAATGTAGGTATTTCACATACCTTACATAGCTCTGAGAGTTTATCTAAAAAAGCTTCTGAAGCTTCCTTATCACTTTTGCTTTCATCAGCTGCCCCGATTGCTCTTCCAATCTCACCAAATCTCTCATAGCTACCATCTAAAACATAGCTTAAACATTCCTTTATAAGCATTGCATTTGAAATTCCATGTGGTACATGAAATAAAGCTCCTATTGGTCTACTCATTCCATGAACTATGGTTACAGAGGAATTGTTTATACACACTCCTGCTTCATAAGCAGCTATTGCCATTTCTTCTCTTGCTTTTTTATCTTCTCCATTTTTATATACAAGTGGTAAATACTTAAATATTTTTTTAATCGAAGATAAGGCAAAAGTATCTGTTAATGGATTAGCTTTTCTTGAAGTATAAGCTTCAACTGCGTGAGTTAATGCATCCATACCAGTTGCTGCTGTAACTCCTTTTGGAGCTGTAAGTGAAAACTTAGCATCAATAATTGCTAAATCAGGAAGCAGTGCTTCTCCTTTTAATAACATCTTTATATCTTTTTTTGAATCTGTAATAACTGTAAACTTTGTAGCTTCAGAGCCTGTTCCTGCTGTAGTTGGAATTAATACTAAGGGTGGAAACTTTCCTTCCATAGTTTGTCCCATGTAATCTGAGATTTCTCCTTCAAGTTTTGTCATAGCTACTATTGCTTTTCCACTATCTAAAGGACTTCCTCCTCCTACTGATATACAAAAGTCACATTCTCCTTCTTTATAAGACTTAACTCCAGCTTCAATCATAACCTCTGTTGGTTCACCAGTTATTTCATTAAAAATTAAATAATCCATTTCCCATTTCTCTAAACAGTCAGTAATAATTTTAACTGTACCCATCTTAGTTACATTTTTACCTGATACAATAAGTGCCTTTTTCCCAAAGGATTTTATTATATTTTCACTTTGTTCAAGTGCACCGTCTCCCATAATAGTACGTCCTGGTAAACTAAATTCATATGCCACTATTTTCACCTCATCTAGATAAATTCTTTGTCCACAATTTCAAGCACTTCATCTAATTTAGCTAACTCTTCAACTAGCTGCTCTTCTGTAATAATTAATGGTGGAGCTACAAGTATCATATTTTCATGGGTATAGGTCATGAATTTTCTTTCTTTAAGCATTCCTAAGATTTTTCCCATAACTCCTTCTGGATCTTTTCCATAAGGTACTAATGCCTCTTTTGTCTCTTTATCCTTAACTAATTCCACAGCTGAAAATAACCCAATATATCGTACATCCCCGACAGATGGATGTTTTCCCTTGATCTCTTCAAGTTTTTCACCAAGTACTTTCCCAACCTTATTTACATTATCTAAGATGTTTTCTTCTTCATAATAATTAATACAAGCAAGTCCTGCTGCACAAGCTAGAGGATGACCACTATAAGTTAAGCCACAAGATAATAAATTATCATCAAAGTATGCTGCAATTTCACTACTTACTGCTACTCCCCCAAGTTGAACATAACCACAGGTTACACCTTTTGCAAAAGTTACGATGTCAGGTTTTACTCCAAAATTCTCAAATCCAAACATCTTACCAGTTCTGCCCCAGCCTGTCATTACTTCATCACATATCATTAAAATACCAAACTCATCACATAAAGCTCTAACTCCTGGTAAATAGCCCTTCGGTGGAATTATTATACCATTTGAACCTGTTATGGTTTCTAAAACTATAGCTGCAACACTGTTTGGTCCTTCATATACTATCTGCTCTCTTAATTTTGTCAAATAGTATTTTGTTGCCTCTTCTTCAGATTTAAATTCTATAGCTTCCCTATAAATATATGGGTCAAAAAACTTAACAAACCCCGGTATTCCAGGTTCTAAAGTATATCTTCTAGGTTCACCAGTTAAGTTTCCTGCCCCAAATGATGATCCATGATAACTACGATAGCGGCTAAATACCTTAGACTTACCTGTAAACATTCTTGCTATTTTAACTGCATTTTCGTTGGATTCTGCACCTGCATTTGTAAAAAATACTTTTCCCATATTATCAGGCATTAATTCGATTATTTTCTTTGCAAGCTTTGCTCGAGATTCCGCTCCAAAGGATGGTCCTACAAAACAAAACTTGTCTACTTGTTCCTTAATTGCATCCCCTATTGCTTTATTCCCAAATCCAAGATTCATATTAACTAGTTGAGAAGACATATCTGTATATCTATTTCCATCATAATCCCAAAAATAAATTCCATCAGCTTTTTCAACGGATATTGGATTTAAATTTCCTTGTTTGCTCCATGATTGTAAATTATATTTCTTTAATGTACTTTTAATTTCCTCACCATTCATATCATAACACGCTCCCCTTAAATAAAAAGACGGAACTTATTCTATTGAACAAGCTCCGTCGCTGTTTATCAAATTTCTATTATTCATCTTTAACATGTTTATATTATATACCTGTGTTTTAATTAAATACAATGAATAGGTGACTAAGTTTTTTTGTGCATATGCACATCTACATTAAATCTTTAATATAAAATCCTAAATAAAATCTTAACTTCTCATCTAATCCTAGAGGATTAAATCCAGTTATTTTTTCAATTTTTTTAAGCTGATTATTAACAGTATTTCTATGAATATATTGTTTTTCAGCAACAAGACTTTGACTTCCGTTATTTTTTAAATATGTATACAAAAACTCCATTAAATCTGTATTATTTTCCTTATCATATTTCTCTAATTTTCCTAAGGTCTCCTCATAATATGCCTTTAGAATATTTTTATCTTTTGTATTTAATAAAATTTTATAAATATCTAATTTATCATAAAAAATTATCTCTTTACCTTTTTTCTTAGCCATATTCATAGCTGTAAAAGCATTATTAAAGTTTTCCGCCTGAACCTTTATTCCTGCCTTATTTTCACCTACACCCATATAAATTTTACAGGAGTGCATATCCCATTCGCTAAAGAAATTAGTTACAAAACTATTTATATTATAATTACTATAATTAACTAAAACCAAAACCCAGCAATCATTATGGGGAAAAGATATATAAAGCTCATGAATACTTCTAGCAATTCTTTCAGAATACATCCTGATTCTATTCATATTAAACTCTTCATCTTTTTCTCCCTCAAAAGACATAACAATAAAACAGAAATTGCTATCCCTTAAATATCCATACCTCTCCATTTGAAGTATATGAGTCTCTAAATCTCCAATTTGAAATATAATATTTTTAATAGTTGTTGCAAGACTTATCTCTACCTGCTCACTTTGTATAATCCTAGAACATACATCCCTAGTTATATCAACCATCCTTGTTTCCCAAGGAATAGTATAAAGAGGCATGTTTACACTATTACAATATTTTATTACCTCTTCTGGAACCTCTTTAGTATAGGGCCCAATATTTATAACAAAGGCGCTAGTTCCGACGTTGTATAGTTTTTTTGTATAATTTAAAAGCCAACCTTTTGTTTTATTAAGTATACCTGCAGTAAATACAACTTCATTTCCATGAAGAAATTTACTAACATCATCATCCTCAACTATATGTACCCACTCAACTAATTTATTAAGTCCTTTGTTTCCTGCTATTAATTTCATTTGGTAGAGTACAGCCCCATTTCCAAATAGTTTTCCTACTGTAATTGACATTATATCGCCCCCAAGCAATTACATATTTTTATTTATTATATAACAAAAGAATTCCAAAGGCGACTATGAATATTTATTGTATTCCCATGAAATCAGAACCACCCGTAAAACGGCATAGCCATAAAGCT
>NZ_DCLI01000060.1:0-2817 GCF_002320975.1 Clostridium sp. UBA1652 | reverse complement strand
GTAAAAAACTTTACACTAACAACTTTATATAGGAGGTGTAGAAAATGATATTAAGTACATTAATTATCTTTTTAGCCAAAATTATAGAAGTGTCCTTAACCACAGTTAAAACAATATTCATAACTAAAAAAGAAAAAACTATTGCTTCAATTATTGCTTTTTTTGAAATTATGCTTTGGTTAGTGGTTGTAAGCAGAATAATTGTTGATATAACTAGTTATCCAAATAGAATGATAGCCTATGCTTTAGGTTACGCTTTAGGACATTTTGTGGGCTTATCTTTAGAGGAAAGATTAAATTATGGATTAGTAACTTTAGAGATTATTTTAAATAAGGAAGATGGCAATAAACTTGCTCAATACTTAAGAGATAAAAAAATTGGGGTTACTGAAATAAAAGCCTATGGAAGAGTGAATGAAAAGCGTATACTCATGATTCATCTAAAAAGAAAAATCAAAAATGAAGTTATAGATTATGTTAAAAATAGTTATCCAGATGCTTTTATAACCATTAGGGATGTGGCTTCTTTATATGGAGGTTATGGCGTAAAGAAGTAGTTCTCAAAATAAATTGAGAACTACTTTTAAGATTATATCTTATATTTGTCCATATCGTCATTAAATTGTTCTGCTAACTGCTTAAACTCTTGTATACTCTTAGTAAGATTTCTAATATCTTCTGTATACATTAATACACTAGAACTTACTTCTTCTGATGCTGCAGTATTTTCTTCTGCTATAGATACTAGAGATTCAATCTTACTGTATACCTCAGACATAGAGCCTGTCTCTTTTTCAAGTAGGTCTGAAGTTTCAATCATCTTATTCGCTACTAGGTTTATAGTTGTATTAGCACTATCACTGTAGCTAACAGCTACATTTAATTTGCTGTTTTCTTCTTTTAAAACATCAAATTGTGTTCCTATGTCTGTTACTACATTATCTATTTCACCAATTATTTGATTTAAGCTTCCAGTTATATCATTAACAGCTTGTTGTGATTGTTCTGCAAGTTTTCTAACTTCTTCAGCTACAACCGCAAATCCTCTTCCAGCTTCACCAGCTCTAGCTGCTTCTATAGATGCATTTAAAGCAAGTAAGTTTGTTTGTTCTGCTATTGAAGATACTAATGATACGATTTGTGTTATTCCTTTAGCCTTTTCTTGTAATTCTAAGCTATTAGTTTTAACATTGCCGAATTCTACTAATACATCATTAAGCTTGTCTGATGTAGCTTTAGTGTTTTTATAACTATTAGTAATTTTAGCTACAGCATTTTCTAATTCGCCTTTATTTTCATGTTCCTTTTTAGTTACATATACTATAGATTGAACACTATCTTTTAGCATAGCTACTGATCCTTCTATTTCGGAGGTTTGAAGTATTGCAGCATTAGCAACTTGTTCTACTACTCCGCCAATTTCTTCTGAAGTAGAGTTCATCTTGTTAGCTATATTACTTACCTCGGCACTAAAGGTGTTAATCTCATCTGTAACTCCTTTAAACCCAACAAAATCTTCTGTAATTACTTTCTTATAATCTTTTATTAAATCATAGAATTTTTCATAAGAGTCATTAGTTTCAAGATATAAATCATCCACATAATTATGTTGCTTAAGTCTTTCTAAATCATTGATTATGACCTTCATAGGTCTATGTAATATATAGTTGGCTACAAATGAACCAATTAAACCACTTGCAATTGAAGTGTATATAAGTAAATCTTTAGCTGTAAAATAAACTAATAAATTTAATATAGCAATTATAAGTGTTGATAAAATTGTTACCTTTGCTCCTACATCCTTTAGGAAACCAAAAGATAATATCTTATTTATTTTATAACTTTTCTTAACATATATATCATTTTCAAAAGTTAATTTTAATTTAAGATTATCAGGGGTTCTAGATATTTCTTCAGTACTTAATTTTTCATTAAAGTGCTTACTTGCTCCCTCTATTAATCCTTGAAAGTAATCAAACATACCTCTTTTAGAAGAATACTCAAATATAGCTTCTCTTTTAGATATTGGTTCCAAGTTTAATAGTGGCGGTTTTGCTCCTGGTATTCTTTTAACTACAATAACGTGAACATCATACATTGATTTTAAAAACGTATATAGATTTTCATGTTTAAAAAATGCTGGATAATCCTTAAAAAATGCCTTTATATTATCAACACCTATTTTTCTCCATAGTTCAGAAATAGATACCTTATTAGCCTGAGCTATATTAGATATTAATTTATTAATTATTGCATCATCTACATCTTCTAACGGAGAAAAAATCTTATGTCTGTCAAGTCCAGCAGAGGCTAAAGCATTTTCAACGCATTCTTTACTATACATATTACTACATGTTTTCATCCAGGTACTTACAACAGTTCCTTTCATTTTTCCACCCCTATTTTTATGAATTTTTTTATACTTAATTATATCACTAACTTTCTTATTACTCTACTTAATTCTTCATAAAATTATTTATTAATAATTATTATTGTTAAAATTATAATCTAATTTAAAGTCCCATTATAGCTGGGTTTGTAGAGGTTTTTCTTTTGCTTGTAAATACCATTTATACTTTTAATATACAATTTTATGGGTTTAAAATAAAAAAATTGCCAAGGCGACTATGAGCCGTCGATTTTTTTTGCGCATCTGCCTTTCCAAACGCATGTGAGGAAAAACTGGCAGGCGCTCAATTTTCTTGTTTTTTATTCTTTAGGTGATTTAGTTAAATCTATGATGTAATTAAATTTTCTAAAGTTATCCACAAATTTTTAAAAATATAATTTCTAAAGAGTCAAGTACCACCGGCTCAG
>NZ_DCLI01000050.1:0-55479 GCF_002320975.1 Clostridium sp. UBA1652 | reverse complement strand
AGCCGGAGGTTTTCTAGACAACAAAAAAGTCATGAGAAACTTCCCCATGACTTTTTAACTATATATTAAAATCTCTTGTAAGACCACTTCTTCTTAAAGATGTTTCAAATACTTTAAACAATGCAAAACCTGCAATTAAATTAATTATAACAGCTGGTAAAACAACTCCCATAAATAATACCCCAAATGATGCTCCTCCTGGTAGCCCTACTAGTATGGATGCAGACCCCAAGAATATTGTTCCACTTATTAAAGTTCCTATAGGAAGTATTATCCCTAAAACAATGTTCTTATTCAATCTCTCTCTTATTATATATAAAATTCCATAAACTATAGTAACAGTGACTATTTTATCTATTATATTAGGAATTTGTCCACCTGGGAACTTAGTTGTCATTGCTGTGAATATTCCTGTAACTATTCCTGCTATTAAAACAGTTTTATAATCTTTATTTAAAATCATAATGATAAATAATGTTGCAAGCGCAAAATCTGGTTGCATCGGAAAACCTAATGCTGGTGTAAATTGATGTAACATAAGTCCTATAGCTAATAATATTGAGTTTAATACTAATTTTTTTGTTTTCATAATAAATTGCCCCCTAAGTTTTTATATTTTTATATATTTTCTATGGATTTTCTAAAGCTGCCTTTCATTTCATGGTTCTGCCCCCTTATTAAAGAAATAAACTTACTATTTTAAGGTAAAATAAAAACTCCGTCCTATTATAAAATAATAGGACGGAGACTATAATCCGTGGTGCCACCTAAATTGCGTAAATACGCCACTCTTAAAGATACTAACATATCTTTATCCCTATAACGTGGGATTTACGATTAGGCTACTCTCCAAAAAGATTTCACTTTATTCCTCAAAGGCCCATTCATAATAAACTTTGGTATTGAGATCCCACCATTCTCAACTCTCTAGAACCATACATCTAAAACTACTCTTCCTTATCTCAGGATTATTATATATCTTTATTTTATATAATATTATACTATATACAAATTGTTGTCAATAATTATTTATATTTTGCTATTTGATTATTTATCATAGGTCTTAGAATTAAAAGCCAAAATAGAAGAGTTACTAATATACCTTTAACAAAAGAACTTAAACTAATACTCCACCATACTCCATCTAAACCTAACGCTGTTGATTTAGATAAAAATAATGCTAATGGAATTCTAAGAGCTGTAAAAACAATACTTACTACAGATGGAATTGTAGTTTTCCCAAACCCATTAAAGGCTCCTGCAGCAGTTATTTCTACGCACATAAATAACTGAGAGTAACCTAATATTTTTAAATAGGTTTCCCCTAGTCTTATAGCGTCTTCATTAGGTAAAAATAATGAAAAAATCTCCCCTCCTAAAAACACTAATAATATTGTCGCAGCTAAACCTGTTATTATTGCCATTCCCATAACCGCTATATAGCCTTTTTTTATTCTATCCCACTTCTTTGCTCCATAATTTTGCCCTATAAAAGTTCCTATTGCTGTAGAAAACCCTCCAGCTGTCATCCATGAAATTGCTTCTATCTGGGAGCCTACCTTTTGTACTGCTATAGGCGTAGGTCCAAAGCCAGCTATTATTTTTGCTAATACCATAGAGAAAAATGAAAAAAGTCCATTTTGAACTGCCACTGGAAATCCCATTTTACTAATCTTATATACGTACTCTCTATCCCAATATTTAAAATAATTAAATCTAAAATAATAGTGATTCATTTTAAGGATATGATATATAAATATTACTGTTACCACAACTTGTGCAAGTACTGTAGCTATTGCAGCTCCTGCTACACCTAAAGCAGGAAATGGTCCAAAGCCAAATATTAATACAGGGTCAAATACTATGTTAAACACTAATCCTACTGTATTTATTATAAATGGTGTTTTTGAATCTCCAGTTCCGTTAAATATAGAAGTAAATATAGGGTTTATAAAGTTAAAAGCAGTTCCTAATGCTATAATAACTAAATATATAATTGCATCCCTTATTATTCCTTCATCTCCTAAATCAAAAAAGTCTATTATTGGGTTTCTAAAAATAATCAATACCATTCCATATACAAAAGCAAGTATGATGTTGATTATTATACTATTTGATATGTATTTTTTAACACCTTCATCATCTTTTAGTCCAACAGATTGAGCAACTCCAACCTCTGCACCAACCTTAGATATTAAAATAAAAGATCCTCCAAACCAGCTAAAAAAACCCGCCGTTCCTATAGCTGCTACTGCTCCACTTCCAAGCCTTCCTATCCATAACATATCTACCATATTATAAAACATCTGAATAAATGATGTCCCCATTATAGGTAGCGCTAACTTCAATAATACACTTAATATTTTTCCTTTTGTTAAATCTATATTTTTATTCAAAACCTGTCCTCCAGAACTAATAAAAGGATATTTACTTTCTAGCTATACAATTACTATAGCTAATTTTTTTAGTAAACATCCTTAACTATATTATTTAATAAACTAAACAGCTATATATCTATCCTTCATCATAATAGCTGCATTTTCAAAGCTTTGTGGCCTAGAAAAATAATATCCTTGAACAAAATCACAGAATATACTTCTTAGATAATCAACTTGTTCCTTTACTTCCACCCCTTCAGCTACAACTTCTATTCCCAATTTGTGCGAAAGCTGGATTATATTTTCTACTACAAATTTACTTTTACTATTCTCCATTATATCTAATAAAAAACTTCTATCTATTTTTAATATATCTATAGGCAGCTTAGTTAGATAATTTAAAGAAGAATAACCAGTTCCAAAATCATCTAGTGCTATACTAACATCTAAATCTTTTAAAGCCATAAGTATTTTTATATTATTATCAAATGACTTCATTAACATACTCTCAGTTATCTCTATTTCTATAAATTTAGGAGATATCTCGTATTGTGCAATTAGTTGTTTAAACTCTTCAACAATGTCGCCTTCTCTTAGTTGTACTTCCGATAAGTTTACAGCTATTTTAAAATTATCATGTCCTAATTCTATAAACTGCTTGCACTTAATAAAGATTTCTTCTAAAACAAAACTTCCTATTTTTAATATCATCCTATTATTTTCAGCTATAGGAATAAATTCTGCTGGCGAGACAAATCCTAATCTCTTATTTTTCCATCTAGCTAAAGCTTCGAATCCCATAATTTTGTTGTCTGTTAACACAACCTTGGGTTGAAACTCCACATAAAGCTCATTATTATCCAAAGCTTCCCTAAGACCTTCTTCTATTTCATATAGTCTTATTATCTCATTTGCAATCTGATCATTAAAAAATTGATATGTATCTTTACCATTGCTTTTAGCTCTATACATAGCTGCATCAGCATTTTTTAGAAGCGTAGCAAAGTCAGCTGCATCGTCTGGAAACATTGATATACCTACACTTCCTGAAGTATATATATAGTTTCCTAATATGTTTTTTGGATACTTAAATACATTCGTTACCCCTTTTAATACATCCTCAACTTGTGATATCTTTTCAATATTAGGTAAAAATATTATAAATTCATCGCCGCCAAATCTACCTAACAAATCTTTTTCATTGATAGTTTTTTTTAATTTATCAGACAATGTTTTTAAAAGTATATCCCCATACTCATGTCCAAAAGAATCATTTATATACTTAAAATTGTCTAAATCTATAAAAATCAATGCGGCTCTATTTTTTTCCTTTTTGTGAATCTCAATGTATTTATTTATTGATTTTTTTAAATAATGTCTGTTATATAATCCCGTTACGGAATCATAATAACTCATATACCTTATCTTCAATTCTTTTTCTTTAATAGTATCTATTGAACCTTCTATAGCTAATTTATGTCTACGTTCAATTTCATCTAGCGCCGATTCCTTGTCTTTTAACGTTTTTTGTTCTGATTCTAAAACCTCATTTTTACTTTTAAACGCCTCTTTTTCAAGATATAGTTTTAAATAGAACGCACTTATCCCTACTAATAAAACATTACTTATGACATTCCCATATGTACTGTATCTTGCATAAACATTTATAGCTAATATAACGCCTATTGCTATTATTCCCCTAATAATTACAACCCTACTTTTCAAAATGCTCCCTCCACATGGATAATAGTACGCCCTCTATTCTAATTATATTTTCATTTATCTTTTTTATCTTTTATTATACTTGCTACTAAAGCCGCAGTTGCTACTAGTACTACAGCAATTCTCCCTTTACCTATTGGTTTCATCTCACTCACTCCTATCATATAGTAAATAACGCCAATAATATATTTTAATTATAATTACCAACTAAGCTTTTGTAAATGAATTAGTTTCACTATTATAAACATACCCCTCTTCACTAAATCTTTCTACAAGGGCATCCCTATCAACTTCCTCCTCATAACAATAATCCTCTAAGCTTCCATAAGAATCTCTAAGTTTCATATTCACAATACTTATAAGTATAAAAACATCTCTATTAAATATTTCTTCCCTGTTCATAAATTTCCTCCTAAATACCTACTTATTTTTTCAAATAATTGTAACAATACATTCAATTATTCAATATTATATTATTGTAAGTGCACTTACTTGAGATCATTTTGCAGTAATTAATAGCAATTTTATATACCAATTCCTTCAAATGCAACGTTTCTTTTAAAGGATATTAATGGGGAACCTTTAAAGGATTATTTGAAAGATACTGGATTATATAAAATTACTATTAATCTATCCTCTTTAGAATTATTTAATCATAATTCTTCTAGGCAATATACCTGAATTGATTTCATTTTAATTAAAGCTGAATTAGACATTACACCTCCTTTGTCTAATTAAAACCACCCTTATTTTAGGGTGGTTTTAATTATTATATTGAAGCTTCTATATATTTAACAACTTCAGTTAAATATTTTTCTTCCACTTCTGTAAATCTAGAAAGCTCTGGACTGTCTATATCAAGCACACCATAAACTTCTCCATCTTTTATTATAGGTATTACTATCTCAGAATTCGATGCTCCATCACAAGCTATATGTCCTGGAAATTCATGAACATTATCTACTATAAGAACCTTTTTTTCATCTGCAGCATTACCACACACACCTTTTCCTAAAGGTATTCTAATACAAGCTGGTAGTCCTTGAAATGGTCCTAAAACCAATTCTCCATCCTTCATTAAATAAAATCCTGCCCAGTTACATCTATCTAAATAGAATTTAATTATAGCTGATATATTTGATAAATTAGCTATAATATCTTTTTCATCCTGTAATTGTTCCTTACACGAATAAACCATAAATCCTAAAGATTCTTCTACATTTTCTGTACTTTTAAGTTCTTCCATAATTCTTCTCCTATTCTTTCATTTTCTTATATTAATATATTATCTTAAAATCCATAAATAAAAAACCCCTATAATATAGGAGTTTTTTGAGGATACTTATAAAGGGTTATGGCAAAACTCTGTTTTTAATTTCCCTGATAGTATCATCTATTATTCATTCATTTATACTAATAATATTAGGTTTTTAAAATTTATTTTTTATCCACTTTTTAGTTTCATCGTCACAAAAAGATGCTTCAATAGCATTTTTCATTAATTCTACAATCTCTTCATATGAAAATCCTAGTTTTTCATTTAAATTATATAATTCTTCCTCTAAAGTAATTCTTGATACTGTCATATTATCAGTGTTTACAGTTACTTTAATTCCTTCATCAAAATATTTCCTTATAGGGTGATCCTCAAGTCTATCAACAGCACTGGTGTTTAAGTTACTAGTAGGACACATTTCAAGGGTAATATTTTTCTCCTTAAGTACATCATATATCTTAGGATTTTTATAAGCATACATTCCATGACCTATACGTTCAGCATGCGTTATATCTATAGATTTAATTATATTCTCTTCTCTCCCAGTTTCACCTGCATGAATGGTTATATGATAGCCTAATGACTTAGCTAAATCAAAAACCTCTTTACTTTCTTCTGGAGGAAAGTCATGCTCATTTCCAGCTAAATCTGCTGAAACTACACCTTTATTTAAATATATTGCCCCTTTTCTAATAACATTTATATTATCTTCTAAGGGAAATCCTCTCATTGCACATAAAATTAAATTACTCTTTACTCCATATAACTTCTCGCCTTCTTTTATTCCATCGATGGCAGCCTCTATAACCTCTTCAATTGTTAATCCTTTAGAGGTGTGTAATATAGGTGCAAATCGTATTTCCCCATATACTACTCCTTCTTTACTTAAATCCTCTATAAGTTCCCTAGAAATTCTTTTTAAATTTTCTTTATTTTGCATTACCATAATTGGATAATCAAAAGCCTTTAAGTATTCTTTAAGTGATTCACATTTACCATCAACACTTAATATTTTTGAGAACTCTTCAAATGATTTATAATTAGTATTTTTTCCCTGCTTATTTAGTAACTCCCAAACAGTCTCTTCTCTAACACTTCCATCTAAATGAAGATGAAGTTCAACTTTAGGTAACTGTTTGATTTTCTCTCTAATATTCAATATTAACCTCTCCCTCTTTTAACGTTTCTATTTCTTTGAATACTTCTTTATAACCTCTAATTTTTGCTTTAGAAGTTTATTATGGTCTTTCATAGCATCAATATACTTTTTCTTCGCCGACTCCATTTTCTTTGAGTCTTTTTCCTCTATACTTGATTCTAATTCCTTTTTTAACTTCTTTACCTCTTGAGAATGTTCATTAATCTTTTCATCTATAGCTTTTAGCTCTTTTTTGCCTTCTTCGCTAAAATTCTTTAAATACTCTTGATCACTGATTCTCTTATCTTTAATTATCTGAATTCCTTCTTCTTTAGTTAATTCACCTTTGTCAACTCTATCTTTTATATCTTTTATAAAAGTTCTCATTTCTTCCTTTGATTCTTTTTTCATTCCTAGCCTTTTTTCATAAAGCTGTTGCATTTCTTTCCTAATTGCTCTTTTTTCACTTAATACCTCTTCAAAATCAGCCTTATTTGCCTCTTTGAATTCTTTAAATTTATCTTGTCCTTCATCAGCTTGTATTGTTATTTCACTTCTAGTCAAAACATTAATTTCTGTCGCAAATACAGGTTTAGATATTGCCATACCTGCTATAACAACTGCTATAAATACTTTTTTCAAAAAAAATCACTCCTTCTACTAAATATTTCACTTTTAGTATGAGTAATTTTTTGTTAAAAAATTCTAAGAGTTTAAATTAATTTTCTTAAAATCAAAATTCACTTCATTGTCAGATACATACCCTACACAAAAATATATTGAATTATCGTAAGATAATCCCAAAGATCCTGGATTTATTATAGTCTTTTTTCCATAATAAGTTAACAACATTTGAAGATGAGTATGTCCCATCAAAACATAATCAACCTCCTCAGAATAATCATCTATAAACTCTTCTATGGAACCTCCATTATAAATAATAGGAATATCTCTGTTTGAAGTTTCTCTTGAATGTACCATAAGAAACTTTCTCTCCTCAAGAGTTACTACTCGTTTTAGAGGTATATTTTTATACATAAGTATACATTCTTTAAGAAGAATATCATCAATATACTCTGATATATTGTCATCATGATTCCCTCTTATATTTATAAATCTTTTATCATTTATTATCTTTAAGAAAACCTCTTTATCGTTTTCCCCTCCAAAGATATCTCCTAAATTAAGAATGGTTTTAATATTTTCTTTGTCGGCATAATTAATTATATACTCTAAAGCCCTAAGATTTCCATGTATATCTGAAACTATGCAAAATTTCATTCTACTACCTCAAATCTAAATTTATATTATCTTAGCTACAAATATTATTATATAAGACGCTGGTATTAATAGAAATAATGCTAAAAATGTTCCTATTGCTTTACTTCCAACCATACCAATAACACAAGTTCTAAAATCCTCTTCAGTGCACTTTCCTTCCATAACATCATCCGTCATCATAGATAGCTGGGGATCTGTTACTAAGGTCATTAATATTGTAGCTACCCCATTTATTAATGCTGATAAAGACATGCATGTTTTCCCAAGGTCTGGTTGTAGGCTTCCTGCATATATAGGTGCAAGTGCCCCTACCGTAGATGCAGCTACAATTATTATATTAAGTACTATTATTCTCTTTGGAAATTTTCTAAAATCTATAGATGTAATGCTTTCTTTTACTGGAATTGCTATAGAATTTTTAACATACTTTATTCCAGATTTAGAGAAACTATGAATAATTAATTTTTGAAAGGATCTTTGCTCTGAAAAAGATTCCACCCCTTTTCCTAATATTCTTTGAAAAGATGGAATAAGAAAAGCGCCCACTATAGAAGCTACTCCTGAAATTATTATAATTAAATTAAAGGAATTAACTATATTTATATTTTCAGCACCTGTTTCTACAAACTTTGATAATATAGGATTTTGTATAGTAACTGCCAATCTAGATACAAGCATAAGTACGTTAAATAAAGCAAAAGATATTGCTATCTTACCAGTTCTAACCCCAACGAGTCTCACAGAATAAGCTAAAGTACCGATTAAAGAAATTATAAAATTCATCACTAAAACAATTATTATTCTAGCATCCATAATATTCCCTCCTTGTTTATAGAAAACATTCAATATCATAAATTTTACCACAAGCACCTTCTATATCGTTACCAACAAAACCATTACAAATCATTTCAGAACCTTTACAACCTAGAAAACCTAGATGAACCAATGCATCTAGGTTTAATATTTATATGAGATTCTCTTTTAGTCTTTTTATCTCTTCATCTTTTTGTTCTATTATCTCTTTATACTTATTGTCCATATCACAAAGATTTTTATTAAGAAGATGTATCAATGATGCCATTTCATCTGCACTTCCTGATATTCTATTAAATAGTAGTAGATTGGACTCTAATACCTCTGGTATTTTATTATGAGAATATCTAAGCTGATGATCTATTTCTCCATAACCTTCTTCAAAAATTGTTCTAACCTGTATTTCTGCTATAACCTTCTGACTGGTTGGATAAAATTCTATTAAATAATGCACTGACCTATATCCTGATTTTCTTGACTTAATCTGTATATCAAGCTCTTCAAATCGTCTAGTATCGTCCCCATCTCTTACATTAGCTGTAATTTCAACCACTTTCCAAGTATTTAATATAAATTCATGAATACTCTCCCAATCCTGTTTAAAAATATGAATAGCTCGAATACCTATAAGGTCATTTATTTCATCTCTATAATTTTCTAGAGAAAATCTAAAGCTCTCCCCATATATCTCTCTTCTCTCAGGTGTTTTCCTTATAATCTTTTCTATTAGCCTATATGGTCTTTTTACCCTGGACTTAACAGAATGAACTTTAGAATGGGTTCTAAGAATGGTTGATATAAACTCTGATTGTGTTTCATAGGTATCTACATATAAAACATAATCCTCATATATATCTTTTAAAATATTTGTATCAATATCATCCTCTTTTATTTCCTCTTCAATAGTTGGATATGTATCTAGGAATTTTTCTACATTAAACTCATTTACCATACGGTTCTCCTCTAAGCTTTATATTTTTCTAGTTCATCTATAAGCTCAAGTTCAACTAAATCCAAATTAGTTTTACCTATATAACCAAAAGGGATCTGATTTAATCTTATATAGTTTATAGCTTTATAATAAGTTGCATGACTCATATGTCCAGTAAAAAAGAATATATAATCAACCATACCTAAAACTGTAACATCAAAGTTTTCATTAAACCCATTAAGACTTCTTATTTCTGGGTACTTTTCTCTAAATTTTCTTCTCCACTCTTTAGCTCCACCAATGATTATGATCTTTTTACCATTTATATGATCAACTAAACTTTTATCCTCTTCTTCTGGTATATAGTTATTATCTTTTTCAAATACATACTCTCTTAAAGCATTCAATTCCATTTTATACTTTTGTTCTTCATATAGATTATTTTCTAGCTCTTTTATTCTATTTTTAAGATAATTTATTTCTATATTATGTTCTTTGATTAATCTATTTCTTTCATTATGTAATATATTTTCTGTTTGATTTTTATATTCTTCAAGATCTTTAACCTCAAGATTTAAATTTCTATTTTTATCCCTAACCTCATTTACTACACTTTTTAAATCCTTTAACTTGAAATTTACAGTCTCCTCATTGTTATTAAAATAAATTTCCTTAGATTCTTTATATTTATCAATTAAAAGCTGCATTATAACACTATTTATAAGAATATCTTCTAACTTAAATGCTGCTTTATCTGCTTTTATGTAAGCTAAAATTATTTTATCAATGTTAAACTCATCATTCTTAAATAAATAATCTATATCTAATTTATTTACTTTAAATATATTCTTTAAAATACTTAACTTTTCTTCATCATATTTATTAATAAAAGCTATAAAATCCTTATAGTCATTAATCTTACCATATTTTTTGTGAAATTCTTCTTTGATTTTATAAATTTTACTGCTTTTAGTTCTTATCTCTTCTTGGATATCTACTGAAATAAAGTCCTCAAACTCAAAATCCATTATGTCATCTATAATAGCTGTTATAAAGCCCTCATCTAACCAATTTGGGGATTTATATATGGTTATGTAAAAATATACTGCTGAATCTAACTTAGCCTCAATTTCTCTGGTTATCTTATCCATCTTTGAATACTTATTAACTAATTTTTTCTTGTCTACCTTTTTAACTGAATTAAAGACTTCTGGATAGTAAAGTCTTAAAATCTTTATAATGCTGTTTCTCAGATTAAAATCATATTCAGCTATTAATAAAATACCAAGAACTTTTCTTGCATATATCTCTTCTTCTAAATCACCTTGATTCATCAAAATATAATTTATAGTTGAAGATTTTATTGAGGCACCATAATATTTATCATTATCTTTATTATATATTTCATCTATCTTAATTCTTGCATCACTATTAGAAGCTAGACCTATACTTACTTTAGCCAATATATAATCCTTAACTATAGAGGTTCCTATGCCAATCTTTTCTCCTATTTTTCTAGAGAAATTTTCTATATTAATATAGTCATCATTTCTATAATTTTTTTCATACTCCACTATATTAATCCCCCTTTATAATTCCTCTATAATAACGTCATTTATAAACCCTATCCAATCAAAATTATATCAAAATCTACTATTCATTACAATTAGGAGGAAACCATGTTATCCAATCAATATTTTATCCTCAGGATATTTTATAGGGTTTGCTTTTGTGTTTCTAGAAACTGATAAAACCACCATTATTGGTCCAAGTCTTCCTAAATACATAGTAATCAATATAATACACTTGCCTATAAAGGATAATTCCGTAGTTAATCCTAAAGTTAATCCAGTAGTTCCAAATGCTGAAGTAGCTTCATAAAGCAGATATTGAAAAGAAACACCTTTTTCTGTCAAGGAAAGTATCATGGTTACAACAGTTACTAATATAAAACCTAATATAGAAACTATAAAAGCTTTATGAACAGAATCTTTAGCTACTCTTTTCTTTAAAATTTCAGTATCGTCTTTTCCTTTGATAAAGCTAACTATAGTAAATAATATAGTTGCTAATGTTGTAGTTTTTATTCCTCCAGCAGTTGATCCCGGCGATCCTCCAATAAACATCAAAATAGTTGTTAAAAATATCCCAGCCATAGTCATATCTCTAACAGAAATGGAACTATATCCGGCAGTTCTTAAGCTTACAGATGAGAAAAATGATGACAGTAGTTTGTCTTTAATATTCATACTTCCCATAGTACCTAAATTATTATATTCAAATAAAAATATCAGAATAGTTCCCAAAACAATAAGAGTCACAGTAGTAAGTAAAGCTACCTTACTATGTAAAGACATTCTTTTTAATCTCTTATTAACATATATCTCATGCCATACAGGGAATCCAAGTCCTCCAACAATTATAAGAGCACTTATAGTCAATATTATTGTAATATCATCATAATAAGGCATCAAACTTTTAAAATCACCCAATAAATCTACTCCTGAGTTACAAAAAGCTGCTATAGCATGAAATATACTATAATAAACACCTTTTTTAAAACCAAATTCAGGTATAAATCTTGTAGCTAAAAGTGTTGCTCCTATACCTTCTATTACAAATGTAAAAATTATTATATATCGTGCAAGTTTAATTAATCCTTGAAGTCCAAAAGAGCTCATAGCCTCCTGCATAACCAAGCGCTCTCTTAAGGTTATTTTTTTCCCTAACATTACGGCAATTAAGGTAGCAAAAGACATAAATCCTAAGCCGCCTATCTGAATAAGTACTATTATAATCGTCTTACCAAAATAGCTCCAATATACTCCTGTATCAAGTGTAGTTAATCCAGTTACACATACAGCAGAGGCTGACATAAATAATGCATCTATAAACGGAGTCTTTTCTCCTAAAGCTGATGCTATTGGAAGGGTAAGTAGCATTGCTCCACTTAATATTATTAATCCAAATCCAATTGCTAATATCCTAACAGGAGTAAACTTTATTTTTACCAGATTATTTATCATCCTATCTCCTATGTAATAAAAAACTACTTAAAAAGTAGTTTTTTTAATATATGTTATTTTTTCACTTTGCTAATATTTAAACTTTAATATATTATAGCATAATTATCATAATATTTCCCAAGAATACTCTATCTCAAAACCTCTGTACCAGTGTTCTATATTTATTTTATTTAGTTTTAACTTAATATTTGAGAATTATAAGAAAATAACTTAAAATTACTAAATAAAATCCTTATTATGCTAAATGTCCGAACATTCGAATGTTCGGACATTTAATTACTAAAACTTTTCTGCCAAAGAATTAAGAGAATCTTTATGCAATCTATAAACTGTCCACTCATCCATCGGAATAGCTCCTAAGCTTTTATAAAACTTAATAGAAGGTTCATTCCAATCAAGACAAGACCATTCAAGTCTACCGCAATCTCTTTCTACTGCTAACTTTGCTAAAAAGCTTAAAAATACTTTTCCAAAGCCCTTTCCCCTCATATGTGGTTGTATATATAAATCTTCTAAGTATATTCCTGGTTTTCCAATAAACGTAGAGAAGTTATAGAAAAACAATATGAATCCAACTGCTTTCCCCTGATATTCTCCAATAACAACCTCAGCTACTTTACGCTCAAAAATAGATTTCTTTAATATCTCCTCTGTAGCCAAAACCTCATTTAATAAATTTTCATACTCTGCTAGTTCTTTAATAAAACCTAATATTATTTCTGTATCCTTTTCTTCTGCAAATCTTAATTTAAAATCATCAAATTTTGTATCAATTATAGTACTCATATGTTTTCCTCCCCAACTAAATTAAAATTATTATACCATAACTTAAAACTCATTACCTTATCCCTACTTTTCTGTATTTTTATATTGACACCTCTATAAAGTCTATGTTATTCTATAAATTTGTTATTTTTATCGATATGTGGTATACTATATATAAATTATACAATTGGAGCGTGATTATTTGTTTAAGATTGGTGATAATATTGTTTATCCAATGCAAGGTGCTGGTACTGTAACTGCTATAGAAGAAAAGGACTTATTCGGAGAAAAACAGAACTATTATATAATAAACTTACTTAATAATATGCAAATTATGATACCATCCGAGAAAATATCTGCTATAGGGATACGCTTTGTAACTGATTCTAACACCTTAGAAACTGTACTTTCAAATCTTCGTAGTGTTGATTTATATACAAACGAATCTCTTACATACAAAGAAAGATACACTATTAATATGACCAAAATTAAATCTGGTGATCTTATTCAAAGTTCAGAAGTTATCCATGATTTAATGATTTTAGAAAAAGGGAAAGCACTTAATAGCAGTGAAAAACAAATGTTAAACAGTGCAAAAAAACTTTTACTTAGCGAAATATCTTTAGCTAAAGGTCTAACTGAAGAAGAAGCTAATACTCTTTTATGTAGTTCAGTGTATAATTAAATGCAACAAAAAAGCTGTTNNAACAGCTTTTTTGTTGCATTTTTACATTATAGATACATTCTCAGCTTGTGGTCCTCTGTTTCCTTCAACCACGTCAAAACTTACTCTTTGACCTTCTTGAAGAGTTTTGTAGCCATCTCCTTTAATTGCAGAAAAATGTACAAATACATCTTTTCCACCCTCAATTTCAATAAATCCAAAACCTTTTTCTGAATTAAACCATTTTATTGTTCCTTCTTTCATAGATAAAAAAACCTCCAAAAATTAAGCTTTATAATTAAGCTTTATAAAATATTTGTGTAGCGTAATACTTTCCATTATTATAGTAGACTCCTATACCTATTTCATCATAATTATTAGAAAGTATATTAGCTCTATGTCCTGGTGAGTTCATCCATTGATTAACTGTATATGCACCAGTAGGAGTCATTCCTGTTGACGTATATATATTCTCTCCCATTGCAGAATATCTTAAACCATTATCAGTTAACATTTTTCCTGGATCTCCATAGGTTGGAGATGTATGTGAAAAATAATTTTTGTCATGCATATCCTTGGATTTCATAGCTGCAAGCTTAGATACCTCACTATTTAACTTTAATGGTTGAAGCCCTTGTTTTTGTCTCTCTGCATTAGTGCTGTTTAATATGTCTGTTACAAGATCTCCTGATGCTTGATTTACATCCTTATTAGTGTCCCCAGCAGCTGGAGTTTGCGTGTTGTTATTTGTTGATGGTTGTGTTGTACCGGTTCCTGGTGTTGCTGTACCAGTTCCTGGAGTAGTTGTTCCCGTTCCTGGTGCTGCTGTTCCGTCACCTGTCACTCCAGGAGCAGGTAGATTAGAATCTGGTGTTCCAGGTACTTCAGTTGCATTTTCATTAGTTGGATTTTCTATAGTTTCTGGTGTTGTCTCTTCTGTAACATCATTAGGATTATTAGCTTTATTACATCCATATAAAGGCAAACCTAAAAGCATAGCACTCATAATTAAAGAAATAAATTTTTTCATTACTTCACCTCCTACAATTATTGTGAGCTTTTTAAGGTTATTCATAATACTTTTTTACAGGTAATTAAGAGATAATATATTAAGTATGTATTTTTTTAACAAAAAAACTACAAAACTAATCATCAACTAGTTTTGTAGCTTTTACTAAAATTTAAAAACTTTATCTAATTCTTTTTTAAGTTCATCTGTTATTTCAAGTAGTGGAAGTCTCACTTCTGACGACTCTATTAGACCTAATTTATATAGGCAATATTTTAAAGGTGTTGGGTTTGGTTCCTTAAATAAAAGTGGAACAAAACTATATAATTCTTTCCAAGTTTCTAAAGCAGCTAAATGATCATTGTTTTTAATATCATTATATACTTTAACAAATTCTTCTGTTCTCATATGTGAAGAAGCTAATATTCCTCCATCTCCACCTAATGCAAGAGTTGAGAAAAAAGAAGCATCTTCTCCTGTTAATATAGATAAATCTTTCGGAGGATCTAATAATAAATCTGTACTCTGTTTCATATCCCCACAAGAGTCTTTAATAGCTACTATATTTTTAAGTTCTGCTAACTTGTGAATAGTTTCATTTTCGATATTTCTTCCTGTTCTATATGGTATATTATATAAGATTATATCTAAATAAGTTGCTTCAGATATAGTTCTAAAATGCTCATATATCCCTCTTTGATCTGGTCTTGAATAATATGGAGATACTGATAATATCCCATCTACTTTATATTTTTCAACAACTTTAAGTTTTTCAATTAACTTCTTAGTATTATTACCGCCTAATCCTATATAAACAGGAACTTTTCCATCTACATATTCCATAGTTTTTTCAACTATCTCTTCATATTCTCTGTCTGATATTACTGGACTTTCACCAGTAGTTCCAAGTGGTATGAATCCATGAATTCCTTTTGTTAAATAGTTGTCCACCATTTTTTTATAAGAATTAAAATCCACCTCATCGTTTTTAAATGGCGTGATTAATGGAACAAATACTCCTCTTAATGACATAATATATTACCCTCCTAAAGCATTAAATTAAATTTAAAATAAATAAAGCCCTGGAAAAAATCCAAGGCTTCTTACTCATACAAAATAAGAATAAAATCCATTGGATAGCTCTCCACAAAAAATTGTGACAATCTTACATATATTTTATGCAAGACCAGCGATATAACCCTTAAAGCGTAGGTTACATACTTCGGCGATGGTTCCTTTCTCATTACTTCTCAGTGCTTACCTCCATAATGATACTATTAAACATCGCGCCTCTATCTCAAAACTATTACTTTTCGTTAATTATACATTCATATCTGCTTTTAATCAAGTATTAATTTAATATATCTTTCAAACTTAAGTCAAGAGATTTTGTAACCTCATCTAATTTTTTAGTTTGTTCTTTTACATTATTGGCTGTCTCATAACCTTTTCCAACTATTATTGCTGTATCTAATGCATTTAAATATCTATCATTTATAAGATTTATTTCACTGCTATGTTCTAATTTTCCGACCTCACTTTTAATTTCTACTAATCTATCTGTATTTTCTTTAACGTTTTTACCTTCTTTAATATCATTTACAAGATTTATTGATTCTTTAGATATTGAAGTTATATTTTTAAAATATCCATAGTCAACCTTATATCTATTTATTTCATAACTTATAGATTTTTTAGTAATTAGTATATTGTACGCGCTAACCCCTAGAGTCAATATAAGTATAACTAATATAATAAATTTTATAATTCCTTTAATAAATTTTGCAGCTATGTATACTAATATAATTGCAACTATTACTAATATTATATTTTCCAAATTTATTCCTGACATTTCACTCTTCCTTTCATTAATTCCTATTATAACATAAAAAAACTGAGAATAGTTCCCAGTTTTTATTTTAGTGTTTATTTCTTTTGTTTTGAATTTCTGGAACTGGTTCTACAGTGTTCTTTTTAGGTGTTTCAAACCTCTTACTATTCCATGAAGATTGTTGATCCTTTTTAGCCATAATCTCACCTCCATCAAGTATCTAAAATGTAGTTTCTACACTAATATGTATTTTATTCAATTTGTTTTTTACTTCAACTTTATAACTTTATTAAAACTAGATTAAATATCCTAATGAAGCTTGACATAAAGATATTTATTTAATTATACTGTTGATATAATTTGGATTTATTACCAGTTTTGCTTTATATAAAAAATGGAAATATTCACAATATAAATTAAGGAGAAAAAATGAGAGATAAGCATAAAATATCTAATAAAAAAAATAAATTTGAAAGATCTAAAAACAGTACAAGCAATCTTTTAAAAACTAAAGAAAATAAATTTTACAATTCTTTAGAAATCCTTAGCATAAAAACCATATTAAGAAGTATCTCAACAATTGCTGTAATTTTTATACTTATTATAGGATTTATAGGATACACTAATATTCAAAAAATTAATAAATATCAAAATGAAATATATAACAACAATCTAATTCCTATTACCTCCATACAAAATATTGAAAGTTCCATTTTAAAAGCTAAGATAGCGTCAAAGGAAATTTTAAGTAATTATACTATTGTTAAAGAATCAGAACTCTCTACTCTTCAATCAAATATAACTAAAAATATGGATACTTTCTCAAAAAATATTAAAATGAATGAAACAGAAAATAAACTATATGCAAGCTTAACTCAATCAATAGATAGTTATTTTTTATCAATAAATAATTCAATTAATCAATTAAAAAACTCTAAAGAAGTAAATCAAGATGAAATTAATCAAATTACATCAGCAGAAGATAACATACTTGAAAATATTAAAAATCTTAAAAACTATGAGATTAATTCAGCTGACGAACTTAATAAAAATGGAGAAGCTACATATAAAAGAACTTCAAATGCTTATCTAATCTTACTTGTAATAATTGTAATCATTGGATATTTAACAACAGTAGTTTTTAGAAAACTAGTACAACATATGTCTAAAAATATATATGAAAAAGTAAAGATTTTATCTAGTGGAGATTTCACAGTTCGATTTGATACACACTCTAATAATGAGTTTGGGTTAGTTAGTAGAGAGCTTCACAAATCAATAGAATCTATATCTCAAATGTTAAATAAAATAAAGGCTATCTCAAGCGAGGTTTTTGACCAAAGTAGTTCTCTATCAGCTATCTCTGAAGAAATGAACTCTTCAGCAGAACAGGTCTCTTCAGCGATAGAAGGGGTTGCAGATGGTGCAACTAATCAATCTCAGGAGCTTATGAATACCTCAGAACTTTTAAATAATTTTTCAAACAATATGAATTCTATTTTAACTTCTATTCATAACGTAGATGAAAAGGCCTCTGTAATAAACAAAGAGATTTCTCTTAGTAATGAAGACCTAAGTATTTTACTAAATTCCATACATAAAATTACTTTTGAATTTAATGAGGTTTCCAAAAAAATTCTTGCTTTAGGTAATGATATTAGTCAAATAAACAAAATTACGGACATTATCCAAGATATAGCAGATCAAACTAATCTTTTATCACTAAATGCTATGATAGAATCCGCAAGAGCAGGTGAGGCAGGAAGAGGGTTTGCAGTGGTAGCTGATGAAATTCGAAAACTTGCTGAACAAACAAAAACTTCTTCTAAAAATATTAATGACTTAGTTGGTTCAGTTTCTAATGAAGCGGATTTAGTAATTAATACAACAAACAATGTCAATTCAACTTTAAAAGAACAATTAACTATAGTAAAAAAATCAACTGATTCTTTTAAGTCTATAATTGATTCTTTTTCAAATATGCTACCTGAAATTAAAAGCATAGCAAATCAAGCTTCTATTATAGATACAGAAAGAAACTCAATAATTACGAATGTAGACTCAGCTTCATCAATATCTGAAGAAAATTCTGCCTCAGCTGAAGAAATATCAGCTTCAATTAGTGAAATGAATAAGTCTTCTTATGAAGTTGCTTTATCCTCACAAAAACTAACTGAAATAACTCAAGAAATGATTAATCGAGTTAATACTTTTAAATTATCTTAAAATAACAGCAGATAGGTCTTGTAATCCTATCTGCTGTTATTTTTAAAATTTATTATTGTTTCTATCTTGTTTTTTCTTTAATAATGAAGAGGTATCTAGAGCATCCTTTTTATCTTTCTCTTTACTTTTTTCCTTTTTAGGAATTGCTTTCTTTTTTGGTTCTGGGGGCAATTCCTTAGAAACCTCTTCTTTTATCTTAACTTCCTTCTTTCCCAAAGGTGTGTTTTTTGTTGATTTTTTACTTATAGACTTTTTTAAGAAATTAATATTTATATTAAAGTCTAGTCTTCTATAAGCTATTTCAAATAATAATAACAACATCGCTAATATTGATAATGGCAATGATAAATTTACTCCTCCCATTACCTTTTTAACTTCTCCTGTAAATACTTCTTTAGGAAGTTTTATAAATGTTCCTGATGTTTCCTCAACATATCTCTCCAATACACTACTATCTTCAACAATTTTGTATTCTATTGGATATTGAAGAGCTATTACTCCATTTTTAGTTGCATTTATTTTTCCATCAAGCTCTTCTCTAACACTTATAGAATAAAATCCAGTTTCATCTAAGTTAACAGTCTTTTCATATACTCCTGGCGCCTTAATCTCAAGTTCAAACTCTCCTTGAGTACCATCTTCTTTTGTATATATTCCTGTTACCTTACTACTATCAGGAAGCTCTTTAGTTTTATACTCAATTTTAGCTTCATTTCCACTTACAGCTATATTTAAGTTTCCGCCTTCAGAAGAATAATCTTCAAGGCTCCAGTTAAGAATATTATTCCAGAGCTTTTTGTATCCTTCCCAACTAGTATAATTCCCATCCCATTTGCCTGAAACGTCTGGAGTCCATGCTACAGTTCTTCCAAGTCCAAATTGCCATAAGGCTAAAATTGGATCATCTTCATCAGAATTGAGAATTACCGTTGCTTGCTCCTTCTGGGATGTTCCTATATACCCAAGAAGATTTGGAGCTGTATTATTATTAAATACTCCTTCTACAACCTCATGAGAGCTTACAAGTTTTGGAGTAAATTCTCTATTATTAACATATACCCTTGCTGCCATAAATATTTCCTTGGCAAATATTCTAGGTATATCTGTATAAATATCAGTATGGTAACTTCTTCCTTTACCTACCTCTGCTAATCTTTGAAGCAGATTTTTATCGGCATCTTCCCCAACAGATACAGTTGACAAAGTTATCTTGTTTTCTTCAAGTCCACTTAATATATCTGTATACTCTCTAAATCCGTCTTGCCCATCTGTTAATAATATAATATGTTTTATTTTCGCATCAGCTGTTTTTTCATATTCATAAGCTTCCTTTAATGCTGGATATATACTTGTTCCACCTTGTATTTGAATTCCACTTATCTTTTCTTTAACTTCTTCTTTATTAGATCCACTACCACCTTTAACTACCCACTCATATTTATCATCAAAGGCTATAACGTTTATTTCATCCCCTTCTCTAATAGTGTCAACAGCCTTTTGAGCTGCTTCTTTTGCAAGAGTAAGCTTAGAAACTTGACCATTTCCTCCACTCATACTACCAGAGTGATCTATGACAAGCGTTATACTCATCTTCGGGATTTCCTTTTTTCCTCTCATATCCATGTATACAGGAAGAACATTCTCTAGTGGAGTGTCCATGTAACCTCCTAATGCATAGGAATTCTCTCCACCTGTGGTTATAAAAGCTCCCCCATACTCCTTAACATATGTTTCTAGGGAGTTTTTAAATCCTTTAGGAATGTCGTCCACATGTGAGTTAACAGATATTATACCTTTATACTCTAACATCTCTTTTAAGTCACTTGGAGCTTCACTGGCTAACCCTCTATCATAACTATAACCTAAAGACGATAACATATTAACTAAATTATCAGCTTCTCCTTTAGTTCCTTCAGCTATAAATACTTTTTCTTTTGATACAACGTTAGTAAACCCTATATATTCATTGTTTTTAAGCTCCGTATCTTCCTCTGGTTGTATTACTACTCTATAATTTTTAAAACCACCTGTGGTTTGCACATCTTTAAATACAAAGCTATTGTTACCTTTTTGAAGATTTACTTCAGTTTCTCCTTTAAGATTTCTTCCAGCATATAAAAACACCTTAGATTTAGTTTGAATATTCGAGTATATGTTAACTCCTATAGAAAATTCATCACCCATAGTTATTTTCTCAGGAAGTTTTAAAGCATCTACATAAACCTCATTTTTTACTGCTTTTTCAACCTTAAATACTTTCATATCTATGTTTTGTTCTATTATTGATGGAACGGTCTTCTCTAGCTCTCCTAGGTTTTCTTCTCCATCAGTTATAAGAACAATTCTTTTTCCCTTATCTGCTGGGAAAAGGGAAAGGGAGGTATTTATTGCATTTTGAATATTAGTTGCAACAGCCTTTGGTTTTGACTCTATAGAGTTTATCCCTTTGCTATTTGAAATAAATTTTTCAACCTTAGCATCTTCTCCAAAAACAACTACTCCAGAATAATCTCTTGTTCCCATTTCCTTAAGTGCATCTTTTATAAAAGTTTCTCCACTATCTTTAAATTCTTCATTAGAATAAGATAAATCTAAAAGAAAAACTGTAGCGGTATCCTTTGTAATCTTACTTATTCTAATATTAACTAAAGATAATATTAAAAATAGTACAACTAAACATCTTGTTATAACAATTAAAAGTTTTCTATCCTTTGTCTCTCCTATGTTTTTACTAAAATATATAAGGAAAATCAGACACAAAGGTATTAATAAAAGATATAACGGTGCTAAAAACTCTATACTCATAATTAATTACCTCAGCTCCTTTTCCCATAGATATACCATTCTATCATAAGAATTATAATGGACAGAATAATAAGTATAGGTGTCAGATTTCTTCCACCTTTAATTTTAAATTCTTCTTTACCTTCAGATGTTACGCCCTCTTCCTTCATATCAGACTCTAGTTGAGAAGGGAAGTTTACAGCTAAAATTTCTTCTTTTTCCTCTTCCAAAACCTTTTGTTTTACCTTATATATCCCAGTATTTAATGTACCATCATAATTTTTCATAGGAAATCTTAGTGCCATTACTTTTTCCTCGTTGTCAGGAGTGTATATTCTTATATCCTCTCCGTTAATATTAGGGGTAAGCTCTACTTCTTCTCCGGCTATATAATCTCCCTTTTCTAATATTCCACTAAGACTCAAGTAATTAATCATATTATGAACCATAATAGGAAACTGAGGTTTTAATACTATATCACTGTCATTTAACTTAAATGGAAGTACTATTAATTTTCTTCCATCCTTTTCACCATAAAAGGCTGCTTCTTTTTCCCCTATGTTTAAAAAGCTTTTTAAATAACTTGCTTTTTGTATATCCTTAAAACTTCTTACCCCAAACTTAATATTTTTTATATTCTCCGTTATAGTGTTACTTTCTGTTACCTTACCTTCCCCACCTTCAACATCTTCTCCTACTGTAAACAAATCATTTGTAGGAGTATTTATAAATATTAAATTTCCTTTTGCAGGTAGTGAATCTGGAACAATTCCATCAAATATATAAATATCATATTCATCTTTTTCATTGTAATTATCTAAAGAATTAACTTTAAATACCTCTATTCCTTGGACAGTAGCTAATGCTTTTTCCATGAAAATATTTTTTTCTGAAAGCAATAATATCTTTTGACTTTTCTCTGTTCTAACCAATGAATAATATACATTGTCCTCCATGAGATCGTCTTTTTCTGATAGTTCTCCCTTAAATATAGATATATTCCTGTCAGCAACCTTAAATGAAACATTGACACTTTCTCCTGAAGATAAGTTTAAAGACTTTACTTCAAGAATTTTATCATCTCCATAAAGTGAGAAATCTCCCTCATAATTCTCTGCTCCCCTATTACTAATCCTAGCAACAACAGAAATATTGTCTTTTTCTAACTTATAGCTTACTAAATCAATTGACGTATTTTTCCCTTTCTTGGCTAAATTATATATACTCCCTTTAACATCCTCTAAAGAAAATTCTTTATCAGTTACGAATATAGCCTCACTACCTTCTCCTGAATTGCTTAGACTTCTTACTAAAGATAATGAATCTTCTATATTACCTGAGCTATCTGTAACTTTAAGATCATCTATTTTCTTTATAATTTCATTTTTATCTCTTCCATTTGAAAGTTCAACTTTACTTTCTTTTCCTGAGGTTATTATAGTGATATTTGCGCCTTCTTTAGTTGAATTAATAAGCTTTTTTATCTCTTCTCTTCCTTGTTCAAACTTTGTTAGCTCTCCTATTTTCCCTTTCATACTACCAGTAGTATCAAATACTAAAATTAGATTCCTAAATTCTCTACCTCCAAAAAGGGTTAGTGGCTCTAAAAAAGAAAATATTAAAAAAATTAATATTAAAATTTGCAAAAACATAAGAATATTTTTTCTTAGCTTTTCCCAAGGGGTTTTTGCTTTTACATCTCTAAATACTTCCCTCCAAAGAGCTAAGGAGGGAACATCTTCATTTTTTCTCTTCTGTTTTAGCATATATAATAAGATAACACCTGCTATACTTAGAGAAAATAACAATGGCCATAGTCTTACAAAGCTCATATTCTCCTCCTTATTTTCTATTAATTATTCCCCTAGAGGTAAATTCTTTGAATATTATTTTTTCTAAATTATCTTTAGTATTAGCCAAAATATAAGTAGCTCCATATTTTCTACTCAAGGTTTTTATATCCGTAATAAACTCATCAAGCTTATCTTTATATATTTCTATAGCTCTTCCATAGAGACTTATATCCATTTTATTATCTTCTTCTATATCATTTAGCTTTAAATCACCTCTTAAGGTTGGTTCAAGCTCCTCTTGACTCAATACCTGAACTAATATTATTTCCTGACCCTTATGTTTTAAAAAAATCAAAGTTTCTTTTAATTCCTCTAAATTATAAAAATCAGATAAAATTACACTAATGCCTTTCCCCTTGATAGGCAAAGTTTTAATATTTCTACCAAAATTAGTAGTCCCATTAAATTCTATAGCTTCTAAGTATTTAAGTATTCTGTTTATACCTGCTCTTCCTGAAATAGTTATACCTTCTTTATTTTCTTCACTATTAAAAGTGAATAATTTAACTCTATCATTTCCATTTAATACAATATGACTTATAGCTCCTGCTAGTCTTAAAGAAAAAGTCCCCTTATTAAGAGCACCAAAATGCATAGATTTACTTGTATCTATAAAAATATTAAATAAGGCTTCTCTCTCCTCCATAAATATCTTAAGATATAACTTATTAAACCTTCCATAAGCATTCCAATCCACTCTTCTAAAGTCATCACCTGGGCTATATTCTCTAAAATCAGAAAACTCTACACTAACTCCTTTTTCTTTTGACCTTCTTCCACCTGCATAGGCAGAATTAATAGGAGTTTTCATGATAATTTTTAGATTTTTAAGCTGATTAAAAAAATCTTTGTCAAAAATTTTCTCCTCCATAGCTATATGACCTTAATTTCTTCTATAATTTTATCTATTATATAATCTGGAGTTATACCTTCTGAAACCCCTTCAAAGTTAAGGAGTATCCTATGTCTTAAAATTGGATAAGCTACGTTTTTAATATCATCAAAACTTACATTATATCGCCCTTCCATCAAAGCCCTAACTCTAGATGCATTAAATATCCCTTGAGCTCCTCTTGGACTTGAACCTATAGCCACATATTTTTTAGTTATTTCTGGAGAATCTTCTAGCTCTGGATGAGTGGCAAGTACAAGCTTTAAGGCATACTCCTTAACCCCTTCTGCCATAGGTAAATCCTTAACTAAACTTCTTATATTTAATATATCTTCACCGGATATTATCTCAGTTAACTCCACTTTTTTGTTTGTTACTGTTATATCCATTATTTGCATAAGCTCATCAAGGTTTGGAAATTTCACTTGTAGTTTAAATAAAAATCTATCTAACTGTGCTTCAGGTAGAGGATAAGTACCCTCCATTTCTATAGGATTTTGAGTTGCTAAAACCATAAATGGCTCTGAAAGCTTATAGGTATTATTACCAACAGTTACTGTCCTCTCCTGCATAGCTTCTAATAGCGCAGACTGAGTTTTAGGAGTTGCTCTATTTATTTCATCTGCCAATAAAAGATTTGTAAAAACAGGTCCTTTTTCAAATTTGAATTTATTTACTCCTTCTTCATTAACTATGATATTTGTTCCAACAACATCTGCTGGCATCAAATCAGGAGTAAACTGTATTCTTGAGAAAGAAAGATTTAAAACTTTAGATAAAGTCTTAACTAACTGGGTTTTTCCAAGTCCAGGTACTCCTTCTAAAAGGATATTTCCGCCTGCAAATATCCCCATTAAAACTCCATCTATTATATCTTTTTGGCCAACTATTCCCTTACCTATTTCTCTTTTACATTCCTCTATTTTTTCTAATACACCTTTTATGTTATCTACGTCCATATTTACCCTCCACTACTGTAATTCTTTAAAATACTCTTTTATTATGTCTTTTAAATAATCAGGTATAGAATTTCCTTCTAATCCTTCTATTGCTTCCTTAGAATAATCCCCTATTATACTATCTAAGTTAACAGATCCACCTCTTTCATTAATTCCATTATTAGAATATCCTGTTTGAGAGTTTCCTGTTTGACCTTTTTCTCCAGTGAGATTTTCATCTCCTCCTTCATTTCTGCCTGGTATATATACCTGCTCTCCAGATTTATCCGATGAATCTCCCTGATTCCCATTTTTACTTCCATAATTCCATCCTTGGCCTGATCCTGAGCCCTGACCAGCTCCAGAACCACTTCCTGACCCTTGACCTGAGCCTGAACCGTTTCCTTGACCATTTCCCTGTCCGTTCCCACTACCTTCTCCTTCACCTTCTGAAGAACCATTAGATTCAGATAAGCTTCCATCCTGAGCATCTTTAATAGCTTTTGCAGTAGCCTTTTTGTTTTTATCACTTAGCTGTCCTTGTCTAGCTTCATTCGATAAATTTTCTAGTAACTCTTTCAAATCTTCATCAGATACTTCTGAACTAGCTTCACCTAAGGTATTAGAAATTTCTCCTCTTTCTAAATCCCCCATGTTCTTTAGTGCGTCGCTTAATTTGTTTAGTTCATTATCTATATCCTCTTGATTTTTACTTTCTAACGCCTTTGCAAGTTCTTTTGTATCTTTATTTTTACTTAAAGCTTCTTTTAATGCTTCTAAGTCTTTTTCATTATTCTTTTTTCGCTCTTCTTCTGCTTTAGGATTTAAAGAGTTTCTTATGGAGTCTAGACTTTTTTTAACCTCTTCATTTTTACTTTCCTTTTTTTCTTGAGATAATTTTTTATCTATTCTTTCCATAGTTTTTTTAAGCTCTTCCTTATTTTGAGCTTTAGCTATTTCCATCTTATTTTTTTCTAAAATCTCTTTAAGTTTTGTCTTTTCTTCTTCTGTTAGTTTTTTATTTTCTTCTACCTTCTTTTTTTCTTCTTCTATTTTTTTAGTTAATTCCTTTTGTTCTTTTTTTAAATTCCATAATTCCCTGCCTTGACTCTTTGCACTTGTAGGTAAAAATACACCTAAAGAAAATAAAGTTAACACAATTAATAGGTAGGTTATCATTTTTTTATTAACTTTTATAGGAAATATTTTTTTAATATCTAATTTTTTAAGTGCCTCTATTGTATCCTCTTTTTGAAGCCTAGCGTATCCCTCTTCTTGACCCATAAGTTCTAAAGAAGTAGTAACTCTTTCATTTAGCCCCTTTGAATCTAATATTAAAGCCTGCTTTTTTATATTAGGAAATGTAAAAAGGGCTATAACTAGCCCTCCTACTAAACCTGATGTCAGAAAAAATATACCTAAGAAGATACCTTCATAAAAAGGCGTAAAAAGGGCTAATAAAGTTAGAACTGCTCCTAAAAGAGCGCCTACAAAAATTCCAAGTAAAGTCTTATCAATAAGTATTTGTACTTTAATTCTTTTGCCTGCTTTTTTTATATACCCTAATATCTGCCTTTCTTTATCTTCCATTATTTTTTCTTTCTCCTTTTCTTTAATGGATTTAGCTTAACAGCCGCACCCCATAAAAGTAATATAGTTAACACAATTTCAACAGCTATATTATATATCCAAGCGTTTCCTATAGCTTTAAATTGGTTTAATCCATTTATTATACTTGTTGCTCCTATTCCTAACTGATTATAAACTACTGATCCATATCCAAGTCCAGGATTTAGATATAACCAAAAAGGTATATTAGGTTCAAATATTTGTCCTGCCATACTTGCAGCTCTTGATTTGATTGAATAATATAAAACAGTTATAATCAAGGTTCCTATAGCTAAAAATATCAATAATCCATAGGATGCTGCTGTGGAGGATTTTGTACTTTTTAGGACTGATGAAAAAAACAACCCAACACTACCACAGAATATAGCTGTCATTATATATAAAAGTATCATTTGAATTATATTTATTATACTAACTCCACCTAAAGATAGAGTTATTGCAAATACAGGTGTAGATGCAATTATAAGTAATACTACTTTGCTTAAAGATGCCAACAGTTTACCTAATATTATGGATAAAGGCGACATTTTAGTAGATAGTAATATATCTAATGTACCTCTTTCTCTTTCCCCACATATAGCTGAAGCTGTAAGTGTAGGACTAATCATCCCTATTAATATGAACTCTATTAAAGTAACTGTAAAATAAAGTCCTACAAGTCCACTTAAATTTCCCCTATATCTTACACTTGATAAAATGCCATCAAAAACTAGTATAAGTAACCCACTTAAAACACCAATTGAAATGGATAGAGTTAACGGAAACTTAATGCTTCTCATAGACAGCATTAGTTCTTTTCTCCACACAGGATTAATTTTCATTTTTTCTCTCCTCCTCCACTCATTTCAGTAATTTTCATAAATACTTCTTCTAAATTTCCACTACCTTGGGTAAATGAAACTACATCTATTTTCTTTTCAATTAACGTCCTTAATATACCATGTGATTCTTCTTCACTACCACTAAATCCAAATACCAATTCTTTTTCATTTAATATCGGTTTATCTAATCCTGGTATTTCTCCTAAAACTTTTAAAGCCTCTTCTACCTTAGTAAGTACTCTTACCTTTATTGGTCTTACATGATTCATATTAACCATTATTTCATCTACAGTTCCTTGAACTATTACCCTGCCTCTTTCTACAATTGCTAAATTAGTACATAACTCAGCTAATTCAGGTAGTATATGAGATGATATTAATATTGTTTTTCCCATATCTTTAAGATTTTTTAAAATATTTTTCATTTCAAAACGAGCTCTTGGGTCCATTCCTGAGGCTGGTTCATCTAATATTAATAAATCTGGATTATGAACAAGACACCTTGCTAAGCAAAGCCTTTGCTTCATTCCTCTAGAAAGACCATTTACATTTGAATCACTTTTATCACTTAAGTTAACTAATTCTAGTAAGTCATAACCAAGCTTTCTTCCTTTATCACCTAATATTCCATAAATAGAAGCATAAAACTCTAAATATTCTATTGCTGATAAATTATCATAAACTCCAAAGAAATCAGGCATATATCCAATCTTATCTTTTAATAACTTATTATTTTTTACTGCATCCACACCATCTAAAAAAACATCACCACTATCTGGGTATAAAAGTCCTGATATTATCTTCATGGTAGTTGTTTTTCCTGCTCCATTAGGTCCAACAAATCCAAATATCTCTCCTCTATTTATCTCCATACTAAGACCATTTAGCGCTTTAAATTTACCATATGATTTTTCTAAATCTTTAATTTCTAACATTATTTAGCCCTCCCCTTAACTGCTATTTGAGGTGTAGCTACTGGTCCATTATTAGCATTATTTATAGTTGCCTTAGTCATTATTTTACCATCTTTTGAATAAGAGTCTCCCTTTACTTCTACTTTTCCTAAATCTATATTAAGTTCCTCATAAGAATTAGTTTTATAATTATAAACTTCAAATTTACTTATCTTTTGAAGAGTTCCTCCATAATTATTATTTGAACTAGTATCTTGCATAAAATATATGGTTTCAACATTTAAATTTTTTTCCACAGTGTAGTCGAGATAAGCATCTCCATTTTCATAAATATACCCATTATAACTATCAAAACCACGTACAGTACTTTTAGAATTAAGTTCTGGAGAAATTAATCCAAATGGATATTCTATAACGCCATTATTCTCATAACTTAAATTTAGGGGAATAGCTACTAATGTCTTCTCTTTTTTGTCAACTTTAGCTACACCGATATTTAAGTTCTCAGCCATTACTCCATCAATATATCCAATTAGGTAGTTTTTTCCTATGGTTATAGTATTACCTCCATAGATTTTTAGATACTTATTAGTAAAGTATTCTAAATCTGAATATTTTATAGTGTTTCTTAATCTCTCTTCCATATCTTGTGGTGTTTGAGCTCCACTAAAATTATTAATTGCCGAATTAAAATCATTAAGATTCTTATAGCTAACCTTTACTTCAGATAAATTAATCGACTGACCCTTTTCTAAATCCCCTAAATCATAAATCCCAGAAGCAGTTAATAGATAGCTGCTTTCAAGTTCGAAATCTAAAGTATTTTTTAGGTTTCCTTCTATTTTTCCTTCTCTAAAGTAAATATTACTATCTATTTTACCTATTTTCTTATTTTCTCCTGCTAGCGAAAAATAAGCTGGTGAAAATGGAGACATACCATTATTTTTATATATTCTTTTGCCATCAATATAAGATACTTTTTGAGCTATATTTTTCTTAAATGAATCCTTATCTCCCTGTCCATACCATTGATTAATAAGTAAATTATCAAGTTTAGAATTTTCTGGTTCTTCAACAGATAAATCGCTTTTATAAGGAAACATAATTCCAACTACAGAGTTAAGTTTACCTTCCCCAGCATCATCTACTTGTATAAAGTTTTTTATGTTTATTATAGGATTTCTAAGTCTCGTAGTTCCTCCTACCAATGATATAATTACCGTAAATACTAGTCCCATAGCTGGAATAGCAATCCATAATGCACTGCTTTTTTTTAATTTCTTAAATACTATAAACATTATTGGCCCAACTATTAATGCATAAAGTATCAATAACCCAAAGATTACTTTTAAATTTGGTAACTTAATATCAACTACGTTACCAACCATTGTTTGAACTCTGCTATCTATATCACCATATTGGTAATTTGCCTCTAACATATCTGAACTTATTGAGTCTTCAAGAGCTTTAGTCATACTACTTTTACCTATTTGAGTTTTAAAGGGTTCTGAGCCTAAGGCATATGAAGAAACTACTATAGCTCCAGAGTTTTTAGTTTCTTTTTGAAAATATCCTTGATCATCAACAATTTTTTCCCCATTTTTTATAGTAAAAGGTAAAAGTTGATAACCATTTATAGTTTTTAGCGTATCTGTACTTACTCCTAGATAACCGTCCTTGAACATGGATAATGTCTTGTTACTATATACTCCAGTTCCTACAATAAGTAATTTTCCTTTTTCTACCCATTGCTTTATTGCTGTAATCTGTCCCTTAGATAATTTAGAAGTATCAAAGTTATCAATTACTATTACATCATAAATATCTAATATCTTAGAATTTTCCTTCAAAAATTCCACTGGAACCGCCATAACTGTAGTCTCAAAATTAATCCCACTAACTTTAGAAGCATTATTTTGACTCTGACTTAAACTTAATGAGTTCATATAGGACAGACTTTCGCTATCTTCAGATAAAGCTCCTACTATTAGCTTATTCTCTGAAATTCTTCTACTATTGCCTAATTGGAACTCTTGTTCATATATAACTTTATCCTTTTGATTTATTCTTACCACTATCTTATTTAGACTATCCCATACTGGAATACTTAAAACTAATGTCTTTTTATCACCAGAAGCAATACTAATTTCTTGAGAAATATCCATTCCTCTTCCATCTTGTATTGGGTAAATAACGTCTAGCTCTCCCTGTATGTCTTTCCCTAAACTTTCCACTTCTAAAGTTATAGGCATCTCTCTGTATGATTTATAAACACCGTCAACTCCAAATGTCGGTTTAACTGTTATTACTTCCTCTGCACCTTTTGCAGCCTTTACAGCTTTGTAAGGTAGTAACATCGAAAAGATAAATAGAAATATAAATAATATCGACACTTTTTTTCTCATTCTCTCACCTCTTAACAATTCCTGTAATTTAATTCTACTAGAGATTTCATACTTTTAGCGAAGAAATTTATTAAAACTTTCTTAAGATATTACTTTTTGGTAACTTTTTCACTAAAATTTGTTTATAACTACCTTATTTCTTTAATAAGGTCTAATTTTAACAACTCACTTTTGCTAAATCCTCCTTTAAAACATCTTATCTGCTTATATTTAATTCCATTAAGTTCAAAATCTAAAACATCAATTCTATCAGCCTTATATATTATTGGATCTACTTTTCCTATCAAAAAAACTTTCACTTCCATTTTTTCTCTCCTTAATTAATTTTTTCTGTATATTTACATCTAGGATAATTTGAACATCCTAAAAACTCACTATACGGTCCTTTTCTTACTAATAAATCTGCCCCACATTTAGGACACTCTCCACTTTTTATTAATTTTATAACATCTCCCCTATACCATAGCGTAACATTATTAACTTTTGCAAGATTAATTGCATTTTGACTATAATAGTTATTAGTAATAACCATTGCATCTGTTGCTTTATAATACTTCATTGATGCAACTACTTGTTGTACAGCTTCCACCCCAATTGTATTTTTCCATCTCTTAGCTTGAATTACAGTTTTAACTCCCCCTTTTTTAACTATTAAATCAGCTCCATAATCTCCTGTTATTGGTGTTAACATTGTTTTATAGCCCTTATTCTTAAAAACAACTTGTAAAAACTCTTCAAACTCCTCACCTGACATGTTATCTATCTTCTTAATGGTAGAATTCTTAAGATTATTTTCTCTTCTTTTCTTATATAGTACATAAATTCCACTAAATAATATAAACATAAGTATACTTATTAACTTATTTAAATTTATAAAAAAGGAATAAATCATAAATATGCAATATATTATAAATAGTGTTATTTTTAGTTTTTGGCTTTTGTTTAATCTCTTTTTCATTTTTACTCCTTTATTTATTTTATATCAGACTAATTATAAAATAAAATAGGTTAATATGAAACCCTAAAAGCAGTCTTTAGAAGCATTATTAAAAGATAATTGCTCTTTGAAATTTACCATTTATTATGTTACAATAATTAGTGTTATAAAATATACCATTTATTTAAGAGGAGGAATTTTTATGCCATCATTAAGAGGAACTGAAACAGCAAAAAATCTACTTGCTTCTTTTGCAGGTGAATCTCAAGCAAGAACAAGATACACTTATTATTCAAGTGTTGCTAAGAAACAAGGATACTTACAAGTAGCTGAAATATTCTTAGAAACTGCAGAGCAAGAAAAAGAACATGCTAAAAGATTCTATAAATTTTTAAAAGAAGAATTTAAGAATGAAGCTATAGAAATCACAGCTTCTTATCCAGTGGCCCTTTCTGACGAAACTATGGACAACCTTAAATATGCCGCTGAAGGTGAAAATGAAGAATGGACTGAACTTTATCCACAAGCTGCTGAAACAGCTAGAAAAGAAGGTTTCCCACAAATAGCTGCTGCTTTTGAAAATATAGCTAAGGTTGAAAGCTTCCATGAAAAAAGATATAAAAAATTATTAGAGAATATTGAAACTAATAAAGTTTTTGAAAGAGATGAAGTTGTTATCTGGAAATGTGGTAACTGTGGATTCTTATTTGAAGGAACTAAAGCTCCAGAAAAATGCCCAGCTTGCCTTCATGATAAAAAATACTTTAGATTATTAGATGAAAACTATTAAGAAATAATGAAACTGTCCAATAGGGTTTTAAATTCTCTTATTGGACAGTTTTTAATTAAGAGTTAAATTCGTCTAATCAAATATATTCTTAGAAAAATATCGTTCACCTCTATCAGGGAAAATAACAACTATATTTCCACTATCTATATCCTTACTTAAAGCAATAGCAGCTGCCATAGCTGCACCAGATGAAGAACCAACCACTATCCCCTCTCTTCTTGCAAGTTCTTTAACATAATAAAAAGCTTCCTCATCCTTAACCTTTTTTACTATATCTATATAGCTTAAGTCCATAGTCTTAGGTATAAAGTTATTCCCTATACCCTCTATTTTATAACAGCTTTCTATACCTCCACCAATAGTAGACCCATATGGATCACCAAGTACACCTTTTATCTTAGAATTCCGCTCTTTTAAATACTTTAAAACGCCTGTAATAGTTCCTCCACTTCCAGCACCTGCAACAATATAATCAATCTCCCCATCTAATTGCTCGTATATCTCTTTTCCTGTAGTTTCATAATGGGCCAAGGGATTAGCGTTATTTTCAAACTGCTTTAGTGATATACTATCTGGAATAGTTTTTAAAAGCTCCTCTGCCTTATCACAAGCCCCCATCATTCCCTTTTCTTTAGGTGTTATTATAAGTTCTGCTCCTAATGCCTTTAATAAAGTTTGCTTTTCTGTAGAAAATTTTTCAGGAATAACAAATATAACTCTATAACCTTTATTTAAACTTGCCAAGGCTATCCCTATCCCTGTATTACCTGCAGTTGCTTCTATTATAGTTGATCCTTTTTTTAAGTTACCTTGCCTTTCTGCTTTTTCTACCATATATAAGCCGATTCTATCTTTGCAACTTCCACCTGGATTTTGTCCTTCTAATTTTCCAAATATATTTATCCCACTTTTCACCTCAAAATTATTCAGCTTTATAATAGGGGTATTTCCAATTAACTCTCTAATTCCATTAGCATATTTCAAATTAATCCTCTCCTTTGCTAATAATTAAAGCTCTTCCTATTTCCTCTATCAAATCCTCCGAATTTTCTATTCCTACAGAAAGTCTCAGTAGTCTTTCATCAATGCCAATCCTATCCCTTAAATCCTTAGGCAGCGATGCGTGAGTCATTGTTGCTGGATGACATAAAAGGGACTCAACTCCTCCTAAACTTTCTCCAAAAGTTATTAGGTTTAATGAGTTTATAAACTTTTTAAAGTCACAACCTTCTTTTAATTTAAAGGAAATTATTCCACCAAACCCACTAGCCTGTTTCTTTTGAATTTCATGATTTAAGTGTTCTTTTAGTCCAGGATAATAAACTTTTTCAATTAGTTCATGATTATTTAAATACCTGGCTATCTTTTTAGCATTCTCCTCATGTTTTTCTAATCTTACGCTTAAGGTTTTAATTCCTCTTATTAACATATAAGAATCAAATGGAGATAATATAGCTCCAATAGCATTTTGTAAAAAACCTATTTTTTCACCTAACTCCTTATCTTTTACAACTGCAAGTCCAGCTACAATATCAGAATGTCCTGCCAAATACTTAGTAGCTGAATGAATTACTATATCTGCTCCTAGGTTTAATGGATTTTGAAAATATGGACTCATAAAGGTATTGTCAACTATAACTAAAATATTTTTCTTATGGGCCTCTTCTGAGATTTTTTCTATATCAGTTATTGATAATAATGGATTTGTGGGAGTCTCAATAAATATGCCTTTAACCGCTTCACTTAATTTAGAAAAATCAAGTTCATTAAAGTCCTCTATAATATCATAATTTAGGGTATAGTTAGAAAACACCTTACTTATTACCCTAAAAGTTCCTCCATACACATTATTATTTATAAGTATTTTATCTCCTGATTTAAAAAGATTTAAGATGGTTGATATAGCGGCCATACCAGAAGAAAATCCAAACCCTCTACTACCACCTTCTAAATCTGCAATTAATTTTTCTAAAGCTTCCCTTGTAGGGTTATTGGTTCTTGCATATTCATATCCCAAACTCACTCCAAACTCTGGTTGTTTAAAAGTTGATGATAGATATACAGGAACATTAACAGCTCCAGTAAATTTATCTATTGTCTCTCCCCCATGTATAACTAAAGAATCTTTTTTCATATGATTTCCTCCTATAAAATTAAAATTTATCTTGTGCCTCTTCTCTAGACACAGTCATTCATTAATAAAGAAATAAAAAAAGACCTCCTACCTTAAAGAGGCAGTAAGTCCACGATTCCACTCTTCTTAAACCTATCCAGTGATAAGTTTATCTCCATTTAAAGCACATTAATGCTCTAGTGCTATAACAGGCACTCCTGCTTTTGCTTACTAAAATTTCAGCTTAGAGTTCAAAGCTGCATTCCCTTAAATTTTACTAATAATTTCTTTCAGCCTAGGAAATCACTCTCTTATAGCTTCCTTTAAGATACTATTGCTTATCACAACCTTTATCAATATTATTATTACTACTCACTACATAGTATTCACTCCATCCATGTAGTGTTCGCTTTTATTGATATGGTGCTAGTATAGTTTTATGGACACATTTTAATAATTATTTATAATAAAGTTAAGAGAGGTGTGTTCAAGTGAGAAGAAAAACTTATACAGATGATTTTAAGAAGATGGTAATTGAAGTATACAATACTGGAAAACCAATTAAAGAGATATGTGAAGAATATGGCGTGTCAACAGCTACTCTGAATAACTGGACTAATAGTGTTCAAGTGAAAGAGAAAATCTCGAAAAAGCCTATTATAGCTAAAAAGAGTAAAGCTACTGAAGAAAAGAGTAAAGAAGACTCTAAAGAGTTCGCAAAATTAAAGAAAGAAAATGAACGAATTAAAATGGAACTTGAAATATTAAAAAAAGCTATCGCCATATTCTCAAAGGACCAAGAGATATAATTAAATTTATTGATGATAATCATGGAATTTATCCAGTAAGACTCATGTGTAAATTACTGAATATGCCTAAGAGTACTTACTACCAATCTCATCACCATACTCCGTCCCGGAGGGAATCGGAAAACATAATATTGAAAGAAAGAATACTACAAATTTATAATGAAAACAAATGTAGATATGGTGCTCCCAAAATACAAAAAACTCTTGAAAAGTCAGGTACTTATATAAGTATTAAACGAGTTCAGAGATTAAAGAAGGAGCTAAATATTCGTTCTATAGTAATTAAAAAATTTAGACCAACGAAATCTACTAAGAAAGTATTGGAAAGAGTAAACTTACTCAAACAGGACTTTAAAACTACCAAACTAAATGAAAAATGGGTAGGAGATATAACTTACATTCATACATTAAAGGACGGCTGGTGCTACTTAGCTTCTATTATGGACTTGTATACGAGAAAGATAGTTGGCTACTCATTTTCAAGAACTATGGATTCTTCTGTAGTAATAGCTGCTTTAGATAATGCATATAAAATCCAAAAGCCAACTGAATCGCTTATTTTCCACTCTGATCTTGGAGTTCAATACACAAGTACAGAGTTTATTAATAGACTAAAAAAATATGGAATAAAAGCTTCAAATAGCAGAAAAGCATGCCCTTATGATAACGCCTGTATAGAGTCTTTTCATTCTATTTTAAAGAAAGAACAAGTTAACAATGTTCAATATTATGATTATGAAAGTGCAAAGTTAGACTTATTTATTTTCATTGAGTCTTGGTATAACCGTAAAAGAATTCATAGTTCTATTGATTACATAACTCCGCAAATGAAAGAAGATCTTTTTAGAATGACAATTTGAGACTTAAAATGTGTCCAAGATATTGACCTAGGTCCAATAAAACCCTCCAAAGCTGCATAAACACTATATATAGTTATATAGTTATATAGAAATATAGAAATATAGAAAAGAATATATCTATATATATTCCTAAGAAATTGACTAGTCCAATAAAAAATAAAGCAAAACTAAAAATCTAGTAGTAGCTTTTTAGTTTTGCTTATTATTTAAATATGTATAAAATTTTTCTTCTGATAAATTATTTAAGTATATCCACCTTTGTAACTTTCCATTTATTATTTACTTTTTCTATCCCTACTCTAAAATGAGTATATGAATTAGGACTAAACCACTTGTACCCTTCTATAACTAAATTTCCTAAAGACACTGAATCAACTTTTGATAGCATTAACAAGTGAGCATTTATTTTAAGCTCTCCAACAGAATCTGCTAAACCAATTTGTTGCAAAGTAACCACTGAAGCATTTAAAATTGGCTTATTATACTTTTGAAAATATTGTATAGCTTTTTGTCTATCTTCTACTGTAGTATCAGTAAAAAATAAAGACTCCATATCCAATATAATGTAATCTTTCTCAGGTTCTTTGTTTCCAGTATACATAGCATCGTAAGCTAAAATAAGGGGTTCAATTATTCCCATTCCCTCATTTTGTCTTGATACCTTAACTGGCGCTGTGATTGTTACTAATTGAAAAGCTGTAATTAGAGAGATTAATAGTTTCATTAATATCACTTCCTTTTAATATTCTAAATTTAAAAAAAGATTATCTAAAATTAAGATACTGATACTAAATCAACTTTATCAACCTTCCACTTATCATCTTTTACTTTAAGTGTTACTCTAAATCTAGCTGCACCAGTAGGGCTGTTATATCTGTACCCTTCTATAATCATTGCATTATTTTCACTCGCTTCAATATTAGTCATCATTAACAAAGTACCTTTCAGTTTAAGATTACTCAGTTTATCTGCCAAACCAATTTGTTGCAACTTAAATAATGATGCATTTAAAACTGGCTTATTATACTTTTGAAAATATTGTATGGCTTTTTGTCTATCTTCATAGGTGATATCCTTAAAGTATATCGACTCCATATCTAATATAATGTAATCCAATATAGGTTCATTAATCCCTGTAAGCATAGTATCATAGGCTAATATGTATACATCTATGAGATTAGAAAATTTAGTAGTGTTAGGTTCAGTTAATGTACTAGTATTGGTTATTAAATTGAAAGCAATAATCATAGATATTAATAATTTCATTCTCTTCACTTCCTTTATTAAGTATAGTTCTCCATAGAAAAAAGAAGTATTCATCCACCTATATTTAGGTTTTTATCTCAAGTTCTACTGAATTTCTTTAAGCTGATAAACGCTTCAATCTCAATAATCTTCCTCATATTTGTAATTATTTATGCTATAATTTCTTAAATAATCTATTACTTTAAAATAAAGGGGATGTAAATATGAAAAACTATCAATTAATAGAAAAACTTCCTGCAGTAAATGAATTAAATCAATTAAGAACTTTAGTTGGATGGGGAGAAATTAATGAAAATTCTCTAAAGCTAGGCTTGGATAACTCCTTATACAGTGTTTGTATTCTTCTTAATGGAGATGTAGTAGGTACTGCACGCGTTGTTGGTGATAATAGCACCTGCTTTTACATACAAGATGTGATTATTCATCCTGATCACCAACGAAAGGGAATTGGAGCTAGAATCATGGAAAAAATAATGAACTACATATATGAAAATGCTTGTAATGAAGCTGTGGTTGGTTTGATGTCTGTTAAAGGTAAAGAAGAGTTTTATAAAAAATTTGGTTTTTGGACAAGACCAACTGACAATTATGGTGCAGGTATGGTTCAATTTATAGAAAAATAGAGGTAGGTAAAATGGGTTAATTAGTGAATTTGGACAAGTGCATAGAGTTTCTACAGGATTAAGGGTGAAAAGGAATTTGATGAGGCCTGAGGAACGTCCTCTACAGGAATAAGTTTAAAAGGAATTTGATGGAGCTTGAGAAGAAGCTCCTACAGGAATAAGTTTAAAAGGAATTTGATGGAGCTTGAGAAGAAGCTCCTACAGGAATAAGGCTAAACAAGAATTTAATGAGGCTTGAGAAGAAGCCTCTACAGGATTAAGGTGTGTAACTTTTACCCGGACTTTTCCACTATATATTTAGGGGGTGATTTTTTGGAGAGGGTAAGGGAGCTTTATGAATCTTATGAGAAGTTTATTTTTAAATATTTGTATGGATTAACTTTAGATTTCCATTTGTCTGAGGAGCTTACTCAGGAAACTTTTTTTCAGGTTGTAAGATCTTTTCACAGATTTAGAGGTGATTCTCACGTGTCCACTTGGATATATAAAATTGCTAGAAATGTCTACAGCCAACATTATAAAAAAGTAAATCTAAAGACAAGTTCTATTAATGAAGAAATTTATAATATTCCTGACAAAAGTACACCTGAAGATGAATATAACAAAAAAGAACAATCTGAGATGATTGAAAATTGTCTGAAACAAATACCAAAAAATCAACGTGAAGTACTTTGGCTTAGGGATTGGCAAGGCATTTCCTATGAAGAGATAGCCATAATAACTAACCACTCTCTGTCTTGGGTAAAAGTAAATATACACCGTGGAAGAGTGGCTTTTAAAAAAATCTATAGTGAAGGAGGTAATATAAATGAATAAAATTCCTTGTAATTTAATTGAAGATTTACTCCCTTTATATATCGAAGATGCTGTAAATTATGAAACAAAAGAAATAATTGAAACTCACTTAAATGAGTGTGAAAACTGTAACACATTACTTCAAGAGTATTCAAAAGAAGAAATAAAAATAGGAAGTTTTGAAGATACCCTACCTAATCCTAATACATTTAAATTACTTATAAAAAGGCTTAAGAAGTGGAGTATAGCTGTTGTGGCTATAGTATTAACTATTTTTATAGCTATCGGAACAATTGGATACAAAATAGGAGAAAACTCTAAAAATAAGCTTTTAACATCAAAATCTATAGTTAAAACTTTTCAGAATCAAGGTATAATATTAAGTAAAGATAATTCCCCTATAGATGATGAAGATTATATAGGTGGAATTAAACCAACTGTTTATAATGTAAATAATACATCTGATAAATTTCTAATATATATTTTTGATTCCTTTATAATACGTCAAAATATAGTAAATAAAGATATTAAAAATGATTATATACCTTCTCTTAAGTCTATTTCTTATAAAGCAAATAATTCTTTTTTAGTATATAAACCTTCAAAAATACCTGAAGCAGAAGATGAGGTCAATAGTTTACTTAAAACCCTAAACTTAATAGATGATACTGTTTTTAAATATCTAAATGATGGTAAAATACTAAATTTTACTGGTGAAAGTGAAAACTGGGAAGGAACTTTTAAAGTAAAATATTATGAAAATTGGTTTGAGGACGAAAATGGAGTTTCTCATTATGATAGTTATAGTACTACCTATCCATCACTTAAATATAAAAAGTCTGATATAAATAACATTGGTGAACTTACATTTGAGTATGAAGCTGGTAGTCAAAAAGGCAGCTCTAACGGTGCAACACTAAATAATCAAGGCTATGCTGAACCACTTGGAATTAGTGGTGGAACTGGTCTACCTCTTAGAAATACAGATCAAATTAACTTCACTGTAAAATGGAATGATAAAGAAGAAAACTTCTCACTAAAATCCGAAAAATAGTAATTAAATCCAAAGCATCTAACTTTCTAACAATATAAACTGGGACTCTTTAAGCTTCATATCCTATCTTAAAGAGTCCCAGCCATTTTTCTTTATTTTAATCCTTTACATTATGAACCAACTTTTTTCAAAGTTTCATCAACAAACTTCTTAGCTCTTGGAATATCACTTTCATCTAAATGCTCTATTATTAGAGGAATATTAGGATGATTCTTTGCAAGTTTTTCTAAATAAAGCTCATAATTTAAAACTCCAAGCCCAGCTGCTGGAAGTTCTACTGCACCTGCTCCTCTAAAGCTATTATGCTCTGCTGACCCACCTCCAAATTTTTCTCCTTGATCCACTGCTCTCTTACAATCTTTTGCATGAGCTAGTTTTATCTTATCATCAAGAACATGGAACATCTTTTCTATAGTTGGGTTTACGTCATCAATATTTGAGTCATCAAAATAGTTTGTAGGATCTAATAACAGTCCTAAACCAGGATGATTAACCTCTTGAAGAAGCCTTGCAACTTGATCCACAGAACCTACTATATTATTAACATAGTTTTCCACCAAGAATACTGAATCATGTTCATAAGCAAATTTTGCAATGTCAATAGCTATTGCCTTAAATTCTTGATAAGCTTCTTCTGTAGAATTTTTAGGATCATATAACCAGTCACTTTCTGTATTATACGTTCCAGTTTCACTAACCACGTATGGAGTTCCAAATTCTCTAGCATTAGCAAGTATTTCTTTTATATAGCTTATATTTTTCTCTCTTTCTACTGGATCTGGGTGTACTAAATTAGTATAGGCTGATATAGCCACAATTGGAAGATTAGCATCACGAAAGGCATCTCGTACCTTGTTTGCCTTTTCTTTTGTAATATTTCCTCTGCTTAAATCTATATCTTTAAATTCTAGATCTAGCTGAACACAGCTCATTCCATCTTTTTTAGCCTTTTCTATTGTTTCCTCCAAACTATAAGGATAATAACCAGTAAAAATACCAACTGAAATCATATTATTTTTCCCCCTCTAATATTTCTGATAAATATACTGTTCTCTCTTCTTTTATGGATTTATAACAAGCCTCAACGCAAGCAAGAGTTTTTACATTATCCTCTGCGCTAATTTCAGGATCAGTTCCATTTTCTATAGCACAAAGAAGATTTGACATGGTTCCAACAAAAGCATCTGGAAACCATTGTGTTTCCCATTTAGGTTCTACCCACTGATTAGGATAACCTTTACATGCAAGACGCAAGGTACTGCCAGCAAATTCAGGTTCTCTCTTATGCCATCCTATATCGCCTTCTGCAAAACCATCCGTTCCCTCAACTCGCCAATTTATATAATTATTTTTTTTACAGGGTTCTTCTGGCCAAGCCCATACATCATCTAAACTAGTTGCCATCATTCCATCATCATATTTGAAGGTATACTGAACTATTCCATCTGTATGCTCATACTTTGTCCTAGGATCTGTACGGCAAATTGCTGTAATTTTTTCTGGATCTCCAAACAGATAGCGGAATATATCTATATGATGAACCCCCATTGCATAAATCTCAAGTTTTTTGTACTCCTTTAAGAAAGCCTGCCAATCTGGAATAGCTCTCATATCTATGCTTGCTATTACTGGTTTTCCTATTAATCCTTCATCTAATATATATTTAAGGGCCCTCATAGCTTGGTCATATCTCATATTTGAGTTTACGGCAATTGGTATACCAGCTTCTTTCCCTATTCTTACTATTTCCCTGCTTTCCTCAACTGACATAGCTATTGGCTTCTGACAAAGTATTCCCTTTATATGTTTTTTACTGCAGATATATTTAACGATTTCAAGCTGTACATGAGGAGGAACTGCAATATCTATAACCTCTATCTCTTCGTCATCTACAAGTTCACGCCAATCTCTATATATTTTTTTTATACCATGAAGTTCAGCAACCTCCTTACTTTGCTCCATATTTAACGAAGTAATTGCGTAAGGATTAAATCCAGCTTTTCTATACGCTACTAAGTGACAATTTCTAACTATAAACCCAGCACCAATAACTCCTATTTTATAATCCATTCTCTTGGGCATTACTGGCAAAGTAGCTTTTTCTAATTTTTCTCTAATATTGTCCATAAATCCCATCCTTTCTAACCCTTATATATTTATTATAATTCTGGAACTTCATTATCACTAATCTTTTTTCTTCTTTCCACATAAGAATCTAGAATAGTAATGTCCTCTTCCGTAAACCATGCAAATGGATCTGTACTACATGTAAGTGCAAAATTAGCCCAAGCATTTAATGACCCTGAACGAATAACTACTTTAGCCTTTGGTGCAATATTCTCCACTAGATCTTCATGAGTTGTACCCTTAAATAACGCACCAGAACCCGTATATATGCTTTGAACCTCTTCATACAAAGCTGGATGATGAGTTTTTACTTCTGTTGCAAAACTAACTTCCTCCACAAATATTTCTTTACGAAGCATTTTTAAAATCTCTAACACGTCAGCTTGCCCTACATAAAAACCTAAATCTATTCTGTTAGCATCTTTAGGTATTGGGAAACCAGCATCAGTAACCAATATAATATCTGTATGCCCACAAGTAGCTATTGCTTTTGCAAGTTCTGGATGTAAAATTCTATTAGGTCTCATTTAAACCTCACTCTCCTTTTTATAAGATTTTATAAATTCTTCTACTTCTTTTGATTTATGATAAGAGGGTACAGTTTCCCATTTTGTACAGCAAAGAGCAGCTACTGCATTTCCATAATTAACGCCTTCCTCCAAAGTACCTCCCCTTGATAATGCTGTAGCTAAAGAGGCATTAAATGAATCACCTGCTCCATTAGAATCCACAACATCTATTTTGTAAGAATCGACTTTATAAGAACCCTCTTTTGTAAATACTTCTGAACCCTTATCTCCTAAAGTCATAACTACAGCTTTACATCCTGTTTTTAATACTATATCTGCAACCGCTTGGTTAGAAAGTGAAGAACCTAATGGTATTCCCGCCACTATTCTTGCCTCAGTTTCATTAGGAGTAAGAATATCTACAAAACTTAAATCCTTATCTACAAGCTTAACTGCTGGTGCTGGATTTAAAATAGTAATCTTTCCTGACTCTTTTCCTTTTTTAAGAGAATATAGTGCTGTTTCTATGGGTATTTCTAATTGTGCCAATACTACTTTAGACTCATTGATTAATTCTAAATTAATATCAATATCTTCTTTACTAAAAAGATTATTTGCTCCTGGGGCAACTACAATCATATTTTTTGCATTAACATCCTTTACAATAAACCCTGTTCCTGTTGTCTCTTTATCTGTTACTCTAAGTCCAGATATATCAATACCTTCATTTTTCATAAGTTCTATAAACTCTTGTCCGTGAAAATCACTTCCCACTACTCCTATATAGGTTACCTCTGCCCCTAATCTCGTAGCTTGTACAGCCATATCAGAACCTTTTCCTCCAAAAGTTCCTCTATAATCCCATCCTATTAAAGTCTCACCAGCTATAGGTATTCTATCAACTGTCATAACTAAAGCTTTGGCATAGCTACCTATAATACAAACCTTCATTTTCTTCTCCCCTTTCCACATTAATATATTTTAATATGCATTTGGATCTCCTATAAGTCCATCTACAATAGCAGGTCCAGAGCTTGTACCAACCAATTCAGCTCCAGCTTCAAACATTTCTCTCATCTTCTCTAAAGAATTTACTTTGCCTGAAACCTTTACTCTACAAGGTAATGAGATATTTTCTTTTAAGATTTTCACATCTTGAACAGTTGCAGCACAGCCACCAATTCCCCATCCACTTGATTGTTTAACCCAGTCTATCCCAGCTTCACATGCTAATTTTGATGCTTTAACCTTTTGTTCTTCATTTAAAAAACCAAATTCTAGCATAGATTTTACTATAACTCCATTTGCATGAGATATCTCTACTATTTGCTTCATTTCCTCAAAATACTCTTTTTCATATCCTCCTATTAATAAGCCTGGATTAGGAGGAAAATCAAATTGATCTACACCTTCCTTAATCATTTCTTTTAAAGCAGCAAGCTTCATACCTAAAGTATCATTTGCCTGTGGAAAATTTAGAGTTGAAGCAACTTCTATTCCAGTACCTTTTAAAACTTCTTTTGCAAGCCTTATATAGCACGGAGCAATCATAGCTGCCTGAAAATTATACTGCATGCATATTTCTAAATGCTTTAATAGTCCTTCTCTAGTTAAATTAGGATTTACATTTGTAAATTGTATAGCTTTTGCTACTTGACTCTTATCTTTAAAATCAATCATGGTTACCTCTCCTTGTGCTTTTAATTATTTCATGAATCGTTTCATGAATCTATATATAATATATCATTAAAGAAATTGTTAATCAATACCTTTTTAATAAATAAAAAAAATCTCGAGATTTTATTCTCGAGACCTCTACTTCATTATGTTATTTATTTCATCACCCATTATTTTTATAGCTTCATCAATATTAATTTCATCTCTTACTATCTTTCCAAGATATTTTCCTAATATTTCATCATATAACTTAATGTTTATATTTAATTTATCATATCCTTTAAGTAGTCCTCTAATCTTGCTTTGGGCATAACTTTCAAGAACTTTGCTCTTCCAAGGATATAGTCCATCTAAATCTTTATTTAAATAAAAAGATTTTCTACTTGAAATACCTGAAAGTACAGCAAAGGGATTTCCAATTCTTTTACCACAAGCCCACATCATGAAATCAAGTGCTAGAATCTTTGTTTCACTATTACTGTTTAAACCAAGGCCCCAACCCCCTAGTACCGGAGATTTCCCTGGTATCATTGCGCTTCCTATATTTCCCACAACTTTAGACTCCATGGAATCATTTATTCCAAAGGCATAGGAATCATATAAAATAGTCATAGCTACTTCACCACTTTTAAATATACTAGCTATATCTTCCCAACTCTCTATAATTTCATCTTTCTTTATGTATTTAAAACTTTTTTTATAGTCTTCTATAGCAATCTTAACTAATAAAGACTTTAAAGCTATCTTATTATCTTCAACAAACTTTCCTTCGTAGGACCATAGTCTATTTAAGAATTCAATACTATTGTATAAATTCCCTTGATTTATTAATGCAGTTCCATATTTTACTGGAGATCTATCATTAAATTCTCTAGTAAAAAATTCAGCAATCTCATTAAACTCATTCCAATTTGATGGAACATTTAATTCATATCCATATCTTCTTTGAAATTGAAGCTTAATAGAATTATCTTCAAACAAATCTTTCTGATAAAATAAAAGCTGAGTTCCTGTTAGAAAAGGAAGTCCATACAGTTTGCCATCATAAACTCCGTAATTATCTACTATATCATCTATAAAATCTGAAAAGTAACTTAAATTCTTATCTTTTATATTTGATATATCCTCTAAAGCATTGGTATTAGCTAAAACTTCCTTCCATATTACGTCATACATAAAGATATCAATCCCGCTTTCTTTTAGCTTTTCAGGATTTGATACCAATTTCCACAACTCTCTATACTTCATACTATGATATTCTATCTTTATGCCATTTTCCTTTTCATATACTTTAGATAGCTTCGTAAGCACATTGGCAGTTTCAGCATTTAATATAGCTACATGAAGAGTGTTACTGCTATCTACGGAAAATTTACTACCATTATAAAAAGCTTTTTCTTTTATCTTAAATGAAGCTTTCACTGTATTTATGTTTGTGCCGCTTCTTCCCTTTAATCCAATAATTTCAATCATCCTGTGAGAAGCTATATAACCAATTTCATAATTTGAAACCTCTATTAAAGCATCAAATACGTTATCATCTTCAATCCAATTCTCTGTCTTTATACATACTTTATGTATTTTCTTCTCCTCTTCAAATACCTCAATAGCCTTATTAGCACCTTTTGAGAGCATATAACCTCCAATGATTATAACATCAATATCCTCATTTTCATATAAAATCTCATAAGCTGCTTTAAACCCGCTCTCTGCACTGTGATCTCCTACAAACTTATATATTATATCTATGTCAGTTTTTCTTACTAAATCTTTGAGTTTCTCCTTATTTATAATACCTTTTTCTAAAACAATCCCTATTCTTTTAAATCCTAAATTCCTACTCCACTCAAAACACTCCATAAATGCAGGTTCATAATTTACCTGAATTATATCCATACTGCTTTCCAAATGAACAGACTTATTCATTAATACTACAGGTATCTTAAGTTCTTTTAGTTTTTCAAGCCATTTTTTTCTCTTAACTGAAGTATTAACAATTATTCCATCCACACCTAATTGAATGAAATATTCTATATATTTATTCTCTAAAACTTCATTATTATCGGTGGTCTTTATTACAATACTATAACCAAAGCTACGAAGTTCTTTTTCAATTGCAGCAGTCATAAGTTGTATACTTCTATCTTCCATGTTGTTTACAATTACACCAATAAGATAAGTTTCAGTACTCTTAAGACTTCTTGCCTTTGCATCAGGTCTAAAACCTAACTCTCTTATGACTTTTTCAACTTTCTCAATTATTTCAGCATTATTTGTCTTTCCATTAATAACATTTGAAACTGTTCCTACTGACACACCTGCTGCCATTGCCACTTCTTTAATTGTAGCCATATATTTTCCTCTCAATCTATATAAGTTTTAATTCCTACCCTAATCTATAATCATTACTATACCATATGTTTTGCATATTGCAATAGTTTGAAATGTTCAAGAACTTCATTAAGTTTTTCTAATCTTGTATTTTCTTATTTCTATAGTCTTTTGCTCAATTGCGTATAATTTAAGCCATAATCCTGTAGAATAAATTCGTGTCTCTATCAACCCCCTTTTATTTTCTATTCTGTAGAAACCTAGTGGTGCTAAATCAGAAGATTATATAAGTGAAGTTTGGATACCTGTTAAGGAGAAATAACTTCAGCTCCGAATTAAATTTATTAATAAAATAGGCTGTGCCTCCTTTATGATAACTTATTATTAAGGAGACTCAGCCTATTTTATACTCCACTATACGGTAGGAATTCTTCTTTTCAATATCTTTCTAATTTTCTAATTTTGTACGTTTCTGATGTTCTGCACTTCTGCACTGTAGGAGCTTCTTCTCAAGCTCCATCAAATTCCTTCTATTAAAGGATTAGACTGGCGCTGAAAGACGTGCCTACCGAATGTGCAAGTCTCATTAAATTCCTTTTATCTTCTTCTTAGGCCTCATCTTGGGCCCTGTCTTGCACCTTATCTTGGGCCTTATCTTATTTTAACCTAATCTTTAGCCTGTTTAGCTTTTCTATAAAATAAAAGAAAGAGCTACCTTACGATAGCTCCTTCTATATTAATTACATTTCCATGAACATTTTAACATCATCTTCAACGTTTGTTATTCCACCGATTCCAAAGTTTTCAACTAAAACTTTAGCTACATTTGGAGAAAGGAATGCTGGTAATGTTGGTCCTAAGTGAATGTTCTTCACTCCTAAGTATAATAAGCTTAATAATACTATTACAGCTTTTTGCTCATACCAAGCAATGTTGAATGCTATTGGTAATTCATTTATATCTTCAAGTTCAAATACTTCTTTTAATTTTAGAGCGATTAATGCTAATGAGTAAGAATCGTTACATTGACCTGCATCTAATACTCTTGGAATTCCTCCGATATCACCTAAATCTAACTTATTGTATTTGTATTTAGCACAACCAGCTGTTAGGATTACTGTATCACTTGGAATTGCTTTTGCAAAGTCAGTGTAGTAATTTCTTGATTTAGCTCTTCCATCACAACCTGCCATTACGAAGAATTTCTTTATAGCTCCTGATTTAACTGCATCTACAACCTTATCTGCTAATGCAAATACTTGGTTATGTGCAAATCCACCAATTATTTCTCCAGTTTCTATTTCTGTTGGTGCTGCACATTTCTTAGCTAATTCAATTATTTCTGAGAAATCTTTAGCTGCTCCATCTTTACCTTGTTCTATGTGTTTACATCCTTCAAATCCAGAAGCACCAGTTGTAAATAATCTATCTTTGTATGAAGCTTTTGGAGGTACTATACAGTTTGTTGTCATAAGGATTGGTCCATTAAAGCTTTCAAATTCTGTATTTTGTTTCCACCATGCATTTCCATAGTTTCCTACAAAGTGTGAATACTTCTTGAATGCTGGGTAGTAGTGAGCTGGTAGCATTTCTGAGTGAGTATAAACGTCTACTCCAGTTCCTTCTGTTTGTTTTAATAATTCTTCTATATCTTTTAAATCATGTCCAGAAATTAATATTCCAGGGTTAGTTCCAACTCCTATATTAACTTTTGTTAATTCTGGATGTCCATAAGTTCCAGTATTAGCACCATCTAATAATGCCATTGCATCTACTCCAACTTTACCAGTTTCTAAAGTTAAAGCTACTAATTCATCTGCTGTTAAGCTATCATCTAAAGTTTTGCTTAAAGCTTTTTGTAGGAAAGCATCTATTTCTTCATTATTGTAGTTTAATGCGTTAGCATGTTTCATGTATGCTGACATACCTTTTAATCCGTAAGTTACAAGTTCTCTTAAACTTCTTACATCTTCATTTTCAGTAGCTAATACACCTATGCTAGGAGCTTTTGCTTCAAACTCTTCGTTAGTTTCAGCTGTCCATAATGCTGCTGCTGATAAACCTTCTTTGTTAGCTAATTTAGCTAATAATTCATTTTTTATCTTAAGAGTCTCTCTAACTCTGCCGTAAAATACTTCATTATCAAAGTTAGCATTTGTAATTGTTGTAAATAAGTTAATTGTTATATAGTGATTTACATCTTGAGATACTTCTATCCCTTGTTCTCTAGCTTTTGTAGTAATTTCTGATAAACCTCTAGTAGTATATATTAGTAGATCTTGTAGACCTGCAAGTTCTGGTGATTTACCACAAACTCCTCTTACTGTACATCCGCTGCATCCTGCTGTTTCTTGACATTGATAACAAAACATACTCATCTTTTAAAACTCCTCCATTTATATAAATTATTCTTTTTTCATAATCACTTGTCCCTATCGACAATTTTATTATAGAGGGTATAAAAGATATTTTCGGTAACTAAGGTTACAAACAAAAAAAATCTTGCTAAAATAACAAGATTTTTTCATTTATCTAAAATTCAATTATTTCTATGGAATCTTCTTCTTTCATTTTGTCTGTTTCTTTTATAAAATATCTAATACCTATAACTGATATCAGTAATCCAAAGACAGCAAATATTATAGATACAATGACTCCCTTTTCATCTTCGCCTATTACATAATACATAGGGTTTATAATGAAATTATTAAAAGCATGAAGGGCTATACAAAGATATAGTGAATTTGTTTTAACATACACCCAAGAGAACAATACACCAATAATAAAAGCATTAATTCCTTGTTGTAAGTTAAGGTGTATAAACCCAAATAAAAATGATGATATTAATATAGCCCATAGGTCTGAGTAACGCTTTCTAAGACCATTAAATATTATCCCTCTACATACAACCTCTTCAACTATAGGAGCTATAAATATACTGCTAAGTAAAAATCCCCAGGCTTGAATATCATCTATTTGTAGCATATTAAATATGTCTTCTATAAACTGTGGTATAGGAAGTATATTCATTATATGTTCTAAGGTTCCAACATAAAAAATTCTATATCCAAATAATATTAAAATACTAAAAAGTATCATTTTTTTTGTTTTAACTGCTTTTTTCCTTACTTCTTCGGTGTTAGGCAGAGTAAAAATTCTAAAAATTATATATACAAAAAATAAATTACATATAAATTGAAGTATAAAACTTACAGGTATCATGTAGTATTCTTTTTTTATTGCATATATTCCTGTTGAAATAAGCTCAGGTAGCATGGCAAATAGCTGCCAAATAAATAATACCCCTAAAGCTTTGAAGAAACCTATACGTTCAACCTTAAGTCTACCCTTCTCAAATTCACCTAATATGCCAAATACTCTTTTAAGTTTAGTTATCATTTATATCCCCCTTGTGTAATTCATATAGCTTAATAAAACTTTTATTTGATATTACTCCTAATGTTATTATGGGAATTATTGAAATATATACTCCTATATATTCAAAACTATTCACCAAAATTGATACGGGTATGTTTAATACTAAAAAACATATACTCATTTCAAATAACAACCCTATGGTTTTACTTAAATTATTGATTAACATTCTAAAAGACTTAGAATAACTTTTAGCTATATTTTCATAATCCAGTATAAGGACTGGCACTATGTAAAATATAACTATATTATATATAAAATATACTACTAATGCTAACCACTTATATGGGCTTTCAATCATATATAATATTGCAAAGATATAATTAGGACAATAAACTACAAAAAATTTATTCCAATTCTTAAATCCATCTCTACAAAACATTTTTATAGATGCCTTTTGAGAATTAACTAACAAACTTCCGTATCCACTTATTATAAATGTCATTATGAGTATAAAAATTAGATATGTAAGAAGAAACTCTGTGTTTAAAGTAGTTGATAAATATATACCAAGTTCACTTGGAAATCCATCAATTAGATATGATGCAGAAGGTGGTACTCCTATAACTCCAAATTTAAAATTAATGAAATTCATACTTCTTTCAAATTTTTCATTAAATATTTTTCCATATAATATCAAACCTAATATATCTACGAACAGAGGTATACAAATAATAAATAATATCTTATCCTTTAACTCTTCAAATCCCTCTTTTACATATCTACTCATAAATTAGCATCCTTTTTTATTTCTATTTTTTAGTATATAATGTTATTATACCATATATTTACCATAGTCTTAAGGAGAATTTATGAAGAGATTTGTTTTGCCCTTATTATTAATTATCTCTATTATTTCGTTAATAACTACAAATACAATGAAACAAAAACAACTAAATTATGAATATTTAGATAGCGATATGTTATTTTCTACTATAGATAATAAAAGAGTATATACCAAACTAATAAATTCAGAAGAAGAGCCAAAACTTTTGATTTTAACTGAAGATCAAGAGAATGTTAATATTAGAGTTTATGATTTTAATAAATCTTCTTACACTTTAGATAATAATCTAGGTTATATATCTGATGGCAAACCTTTCAAAATAAGAATTTCTAATTTTCCTATGTCTAATATTTATTTATTTAATTCAACTCACATTATAACTTTACCAACTTTCAGTCCGGGAAATATTAATGTGTCATCCCTTAATGAACCTTATAAAGATTTATATCCAACATCTTATTATAACTTTTTTGTTTATGAATCTTCTCCTAACATATTGAAATCAAACTCTAAGGATTTTAACATAGAATATATACTTACTCCAAAAGATGATAATAATTTCATATTGAATATTCACAACATAGTTTCTATTGATACTTTAAACAATACTACTATTTACTATAATAAACCTGAAAGTGGAGGTATGAACCTGTATAGCTATCCCCTAAATACAAGCTATACTCTTAGTCCTCTAGAAAAAGAAACCTTAGCTCATGAAAACATATATTATTCTTCAGAGCTATTTAGTGATAATTATTCAAGAGGTTTATTAAGTATTTCTAAAGAAGAAAACAACCTTTATAACCTTAAACTTTTTTCAGATAATACTACAGATTCTTTAAATATAAAAAGCTCTAAAACTCCTATTGCATCAGGTTATAAAACCTATGCTGGAACTAAGATAGTTTTTAGTTCTTATGATTCCTCTGGAAAGATAATTAGTTATAATCCCTTAGACTCTAGCTACGAAACTTTATGTTATAACCTACCTTATATTGAAAACATAGATGTATGTCCAAGTTTAGGAAATCCTAATAAATATCTTATGTTATTTAGAACTAATGACAATGGTGAAATAAGGTATCACTTATATAACAGCCTAGACCCTTTTGAAAAAGATATAACCAACTTAATTCTAAATTAAAGGACAGCCTCATTGCTGCCCTTTACTATTATTTCTTTCCTTCAAATGCATTTATGTACATCTGTTTTATTTCACTCATAAGTGGATATCTTGGATTAGCTCCTGTACACTGATCATCAAAAGCTTGCTCTACCATTTCATCTAAGCTTGAGTAGAATTTATCTTTTGACACTCCAAATTCTGAGATTGTTTTTGGCATTCCAACTTGAGCCTTTAATTCATCTATCTTTTCTATTAGTCTCTCTATTTTCTCTTCTTGAGTATTTCCTCCAAGGTTTAGATAATCTGCTATTACTCCATATCTCCATTTAACGTTTGGATATTTATATTGTGGAAAAGCAGCTTGTTTTCTTGGATCATCCACAGCATTAAATCTAATTACCTCATTTATTAACAGTGCATTGGCAACTCCATGTGGAACATGGTGCATAGATCCAAGTTTATGTGCCATTGAATGGCATATTCCTAAAAAGGAATTTGCAAATGCCATGCCAGCTATTGTTGCTGCGTGTGCCATCTTTTCTCTTGCCTTTACATTATCATTTCCTTCATTATAAGCTAAAGGTAGGTACTTAAATATAAGCCTTATGGATTCTAATGCTAATCCATTGGTATATTCTGATGCTAATACAGACACATAAGCCTCTATAGCATGAGTTAGGGCATCTACTCCTGAAGCTGCAGTAAGTCCTCTTGGCATGTTCATCATAAGTTCTGCATCTATTATAGCCATATCTGGTGTTAACTCATAATCTGCTAAAGGATATTTCACTCCTGTTTTTTCATCAGTTATAACTGCAAATGGAGTTACTTCTGACCCTGTTCCTGCTGAGGTTGGAATGGCTACAAAATAAGCTTTTTCACCCATGGTTGGGAACTTATATACCCTCTTTCTAATATCCATAAACCTCATGGCTAAATCTTCAAATTTAACTGATGGATGCTCATATAATACCCACATTATTTTAGCAGCATCCATTGGAGAACCTCCACCTAATGCTATTATTACATCTGGTTTAAATCTCTCCATTTCTTCAGCACCTTTTTTAGCTGTAGCTATGGTTGGGTCTGGCTCAACATCAAAAAATATTTTATAATCTATTTTACCTTCTTCTAATATCCTAACTAGATTAGTAGTATATCCTAAATCATATAACACCTTATCAGTAACTATAAAGGCTCTCTTTTTACCCATGTCTCCAAGTTCTCTTAATGCAACTCCTAGAGAACCATATTTAAAGTAAATCTTATCTGGAACTCTAAACCAAAGCATATTTTCTCTCCTCTCAGCCACATGTTTTATATTTAATAGGTGCTTAGGTCCAACATTTTCAGAAACAGAGTTTCCTCCCCACGAACCACAGCCTAGAGTTAGAGATGGAGCTAGTTTAAAGTTATATATATCTCCTATAGCTCCTTGTGAAGCTGGCATGTTTACTATGGTTCTAGCAGTTTTCATTGCTATCCCAAACTTCTCTATTCTGTCTTGTGATCTTAACTGATCTGTATATAAAACTGATGTATGACCAAACCCTCCAAGTTCTATAAGTCTTGCCCCTTTTATTAATGCCTCTTCAAAATTTTGAACTTTGTACATAGCTAATATTGGGGATAACTTTTCATGAGAGAAGGGTTCCTCCATTTCTACAGATTCAACTTCTCCAACTAATACCTTAGCTTCTTCCGGAACTTTAACTCCAGCTATTTCTGCTATTTTATAAGCACTTTGGCCTACTATGTTTGAGTTTAATCCACCTTTATCATTTAAAATTATATTTCTTACTTTCTCAACTTCTTCTCCCTTTAATATGTAAGCTCCTCGTTCCTTTAATTCTGCTTTAACTTTATCATATATTGACTCCATAACTATAATTGATTGTTCTGAGGCACATATAACTCCATTATCAAAGGTTTTAGATAATAGTATTGAATTTACAGCCATTTTGATGTGTGCTGTTTCATCAATTATTGCTGGTGTATTACCTGCACCTACTCCTAAAGCTGGTTTTCCTGAGGAGTAAGCTGCCTTTACCATGGCTGGACCTCCAGTAGCTAGTATTATATCAGCTTCCTTCATTACAAGCTGTGAGAGCTCCACAGAAGGTTCATCTATCCACCCAATTATATTCTCTGGTGCTCCTGCCTTTACAGCTGCTTCTAAAACTATTTTTGCAGCTTGTATAGTTGCATTTTTAGCTCTTGGATGAGGTGAAAAGATTATTCCGTTTCTAGTTTTTAATGAAATCAAAGCTTTAAAAATAGCCGTTGAAGTTGGATTTGTTGTTGGAACAATTGCCGCAACAACACCTATAGGCTCAGCTACCTTAGTTATTCCAAAAGAAGCATCATGCTCTAAAATACCACAGGTGTGCATATCTTTGTATTGATTGTATATGTATTCAGATGCAAAATGATTTTTTATAACCTTATCCTCTACAATACCCATTCCAGTTTCTTCTACAGCTGCTTTAGCTAATTTAATTCTTGCATTATTTGCTGCAATAGCTGCTGCCCTAAAAATATCATCAACCTTTTCCTGAGAAAAAGATGAGAATTTTCTTTGTGCTTCCCTAACTAATCTTAGTTTTTCCATTAGTTCCTCAACATTTGTAACTTTCATACTAACCTCCTAAAAGTTTGAATATTTTCTATTCTAGTATTTACCCTTTTAGTATTATTATGAATAAAAAAAGATAGCCTAGACTGCAATGTCATTAAGTTAAGAAATAAATATTATAGTTATGGACAGAGTATGTTTACAAATACATACCTGTTCTTTTTTTTGCATAACAATTTACGTACAATAATTTTTATCAAAATAATAGAAAAAGCTTGACAAATAGTTAGGAAAATGTGGCGAAGCCCCTTAAATATATAGATTTTTAAGGAGGTTCGCAAATGAACAAATATGCAAATTTTATAAAGG